>CAIJLX010000096.1 GCA_903821695.1 uncultured Alphaproteobacteria bacterium
CCCTGACTCTGTTCGTGAAATATGTTTTTTTCATGTCTAATACCATGACATATTTTTATGAAATGTCGAGCTTATTAGATTTATAACTAATAACTTACGTCTTTTTGTTATAAATTCTCGGCGTAGAATATGCGCATAAATCACAAAACTATTTTGCAGTTAAAACAGCGCCGCCAATAGCCATGTAGTATCAATACTTTTTTTAACGCACTTATAGCGTCGGCGGCGGCGAGTGTCTGAACGCTCAGCAATTTTTGTAGCAATGATGTGCTTGAGATAGGTGGGTTTTTTTGCTGAAAGTTAAAGCACCCCCATCCCCCAATGAAAAAGGTTAAGAAGCCTGCGGAGAAGACGAAGTTAAAGAAGCCTGCCAAGGTGATGACGGCTAAGGTTCCAATCGAGGATGCCGACTTGGACAATATGACAAAGGAGCAAATCCTCGCTACCTACGCTAACGAAATCGAGGAGCACGGCGATTGGATCTATCGTGAACAAGATCGAGGTGGCCCAACCTACTCCCGAGAGCAGTGCATTGAGCAGGCCAAACAAGAAGTCCTAGACGGCACTTGGCCGTATTCTGACGACGACCACGAAGATGAAATAGCGGCTATGCGTGACCAGGAAGCAAGGCTTCTGAAATTATGGGGTCCCGAATGGGGCGCAAATAATACTAATGAGAAGGCTGCTGCTAAGAAAAACCCCTCTGCATGAAAGCGCAGCGGGGTATCAATCGGCTAATTTTTGCTCCGGTTTTCACGTTTCAATTTTTTCGTATTAGTTAGATTAACTATAATTCAATCCCGTGAAAAAAACTAAAAAGCCTGCTGCCTCGAAAACATTGAAGCCAAAGCATGACCTAACCAAAGAAAAGGTTGTTTACCACCTGATTCGCCCTGATGGCAAAGAGCAGGATGCGTTTTACGATAAGAAGGAGGCTGTTTACTGGCAGAAGCACTACTCCAAGCCCAACGACTGTTACGTAATCACGGAGTCATGGCACCCCAAGAAAGCTATCTTATGTATAGATGATTGGTACCATTCAGATGAATACGCTGTAATTAGCGAGGTTGAATGGGATGATGATGACGATAACGACGCCATTATAGAAAAAGAGGCGAGTCGCATTAAATCTATCAAAATTGGCGAGCGCACCGTGGCCGACTTACGCGCATCCTGCGCGCACGATGAGTCAAATTATTCCAGATGGGATTTTGCTGTAGAAAATAAGGGCATCGGACTGTGGAATGTTCAGTATGTTTCTCTTATTCCGTACGGGTTCTCAGGTCCAAATCGTATGGACATTCAGCTAGATATTTGGAACGCCAAGCAATACCTGCTAAAGTGTGGTGTGCGTGAAGACAATATCCGCTGAGGAATTCGACCGTGAGCTTGATGCTGCCCATTAGCCCCGCCAACCCCGTTTCCTTTGAGATATATTCGTTTTGCGGCTTCTTGAGGGTAAGGTGACGGGGTAGGGGGTCAAAATGTTCTAAACGGCTTTCTGTAGCCCTTTCTCGTTAGAATAAGTCGAGGCTGGTTTACCAAAGACTTTGGCGGCCTCTGCTTGCATCCGTTCATCCTCGGAAAGCACACGCCCGCTGGCGACCTGTGTGGCGGTGTATGGCTGTGGTTTGCCGTCAAAATACGCCGTGAAGTTGGCATCCAGCATCTCCTGCTTCGTTAGATGCAC
>CAIJLX010000097.1 GCA_903821695.1 uncultured Alphaproteobacteria bacterium
GAAAATAGACGGCTTGCACTGAGGGTCGACAAACTCGATTCCACTTTCATGGCATTCCTTGCCCTTGCCTTTATAAAACTTGAGGTTTGTTAACAGTGCCTAACCTCAGATCGGGCAGTAAAAATAATTTGATGCACGGTATCAGTAGCCTCACTACGCTCGATAATATCGCGATGAAATTGCTGAACACGGTCAGTTTCCAGCCCACTATCCTCTATATTATCCATGAGGATAAAACGGGGATAGCGCACAAACTTATTGTTAAGCGACACAAGAAATAGTGCAAAAAAGAATGAGTTCTTGAGGTATGTACCTGTACTAGCAGCCGGTGATCCTTTACCTACAGCCACAACGTCATCTTTGCCGAAATCAAAACTAATACGGTCAACGCCAGCTAATTCCTTGCTTGGATCATTTTTAATAAGCTGCATTGTAAGGTCATTGATGGCAGTATAAACCGCGCTGCGGTTCTTTTCTCTCAGTTTATTTGCTGCTTCAATATCATCTTTCAGAATAGAGATTTCTGAGTTTAAGCTCGCCTTAGATTGCCGTATCTCCTCAACTTTTTGTCCAAGCTTCTCTTTCTCCAAACTATCCTGAATGGCGCGGTCGATATAACCTTGGCGCGAAATATAGTTCTTAACTTGCGCTTCAATTGGATTGATGGAATTTACAAAATTACCGTGCTTACGCTCTATTTGCGTTTGAGCTGCCTTAGTTTTTTGAATTTGAATTCCCACCTCTGACAGTCGTGTTTCCTTGCGGTTTAGAATGTTTTCAGATTCCTTTTTCTGGAAAGCAATTTCATTACGCATTTTAAGATAACCAAGCGACCTGCCATCATCCTTAATATCAGATTTGCACAGGTCACATTTTTTGGCATCAACAGAATCGGAAAGCACTTGCAAGCAGCAAGGGCAATAAGAAAAATCGATGCTTCCGAGTTCTTTTGTAACTTCCGTTGAGGCGTTCAGCGCATCAAGCCGGATATTAAGCGATTGAATAAATTCTTTGGAATCTTCAATATCAAAAACCAAAGTATCGCGTTCCTGTTCGAGCGAAAACGCCTGCTTCTTTAGATCACTAAGCTGGTTTTTAATCTCGTTAAACTGCTTGTTTGCTTCCTTAGTGGCTGCTTTGGTATCTGCGGCGTAAAGCATATCAATTTTAGCAGCGATGGCTTTTTGCTCATCTTCCAACTTCTTCTTATCAAGTTGGATTGATTTTATATTCACGTCCATTTCAGACGACCCGAATATTTTGTATATCTGCTTTAATTCTCCTTCATACTGGCTGAATAACTTTTCTTTTTCTCCTAATTTCAACTTTAGCTTGTGCAACTGAAAATCATCAATGCCCAGCAATAAATCACTGATGGCTTGACGCTTACTACCGCTTTCTGGGAAATTAGGATTGAGGAAAATTTTCTGCGATGAAGTATTTTGATCTTCGTATAGGAGTCTTAATATATCGTTTATTGTAACATTACCGTCAGAATCAGTTTTCTCCTATGGAAGTCCCAGCAGGCTGAAAATAACTTCTGAATACGATTTCTGATTATTGGTTCGCCGATGCCCGTAGCGAGTCCATAAATCTGGGCTGTTCTTTGCTTCATCATAAGTGCCTTCAAAAATGTCCAGCGCCGGATAGCCCTCTTCGATGGGACGCTTGAAGGTGTAGTTTTCACCATTAATCTGCAATTCTGCGTATACAAAATCGCATAGGCCGAACTCGTCCTTCTTTTTCTTGATGTCGCCTCCAAGAGCGAAAATAATACTTTCGACAATCGTGGTTTTACCGCTGCCATTTTCACCACGGATGATATTCACCCCAGCATGGAATTTTTCATCAAAAACCACATGCTGCGAACGCTTAATCACAAGCCGTGTCACCAACAATGTAGGTTTAAGCAGCGTCATAGCGATACTCCATTAGGCCGGTGCGGTCCTTTATTCCATTGGGGCCTTTTAGCGGCAACTGCACCAGCGTTTCCGTCAAAAACTGATACCAATCTTCTTGCCGAAACTTTTCCGCTGCGATCAATTCACGAATCTTTTTTGGCAAAACGGCGAAGCGAATTTTAACCTTGCCGGAAACGAACGAATCTTTTTCAGCGATGCCCTTGGCAATCATAGATTTAATGGTTTGTTCCTGAATTTCTCCTAACTCAAACATTAGCCGCGCCGGTGAAGGGAGGCTCTCATATGGTGTTGGCACCTGTTTTAACATTGCCTTGAATTCCAGTATTTCCTTGGAAAACTTCATTGCGGCAATCAAATGCGGGAACAGCACATAGAAATCCAAAATCTTCAAGCAATCCCAACTAACTTCGTCCTGCTCAATATCGTTCATCAGGCATAAAAGCCGGAATGTGCAATGGCTGGGGTCATGTATGGGATGATAGGTTAGCATTAATATTTCCACTCAATATGGCAGTTGCCCGTAAGAAAATAGAGCATGCCTTTTATGTCCCGGACGTTGTGATCAAGAACCGTGCCAGCCAAATCTTCATAGATGCCCATGACGACTTGATGCACGCTTGCTTCCACGGCTGTAAGTGCAGCCCCCTCTTTTAGAAGTGGCTTCACCTTGTGATCGTAATCAAATTTAATTTTACTCAGCACATGCACATAAGCATTTTGCGCCTGCTCTGATAGACTGCTTTTGACCAGCAGTTTTGCGAATTTTTCTTTTAGTTCCTCTGCCTCGTGCAATTCATCCTGTCGGTTTGCCTCGACCAGCTTTGTTTGAAGATCGCGCTGGCTATCGGGATGAACCGAATTCGTGTAATGTATTAGGTCACTTATGTACTTATTGAACTCAGGATCATGTAGGCAATCCGCTTCCAGCTTTTCGACTACTGTTCTTAGCGGCGATTTATCTTTGGCTTGGACGTAGGTATTCTTATGGATATCGCCACCGGCAATATCTCCTTTAGCGTTATTGCTATGGAGTTCATTGCCTGTCATCCCGTCACTTCTTTATGTCGCCGCCAGCAATATCACCTGCCGCCGTATTGTTTTTGAGGACATTACGGTGCTTTGATACTTCTGCACCCTCGTTTTGGCCTGGGCCTGAATTTTTGATAATGCTCCCGCCCGCAATACTCCCTCCCGAGATATTACCCTTAAGAGTGTTTTTGGTGTCAGTTTTGCGTTTTAAGAATACCCATATGAGCCAACCACCGCCGATCATCGATACGGCGGTTAGAAAAATTTCAGCAACGGTAATTTGTCCCAGTTCCATCATGTTCCCAAAATTGCATAATTATCAGAGGCTCAATCATAGGTTGGCCCCGTATTTTTGCAACCCGAACATGAAAAAGTGTTTTAAGCCGCCTCCGACATCGGTTCCCACTCAAAATATCGTCCCATTTTGGCTTCAGGGGACTTGAGTAATTTTCCCATCCCTTGTAAAACCTCAAGAAATTGCATCAAGCGGTTCGAAGTTTTTCCGCGCTGGTGCACCACGCTTCGCCTTCGGCTGCGCGTGGCGCAGCCGCGTGTAGTCGATCTTAGGCAAAGAGGGGCTGGAATAAAAGCGGTTCAATTCCACGTGAGACAAAGAGTTGGCTCTGGTACTAAGTTTCGGTGAGTGCTTGGCGCCCGATTCGGGTTAAGCGAGGCATGAATCTTTAGAGTTCAATAAAATTGGCGGTTCTAGCTGAATTCCAATTTGCATAAAACCAATTTTTTAATGACACATTTTCAATGTTCTTTATATCAATTAGTAAATCAATTGAGAGGATTTATGAGAAAAAGCGCATTGATTCTAATAGCATTGCCATGCCTGTTATGTGCATGCTCTAAAACATTCCCAGTGCGTGGCACTATAAGCAAATCAGGTGAAAAATTTCTTGGTACTGCCACCAGTCAAATGGTAGGAAAAAGTTCAATTAACATAACAACAAATAAGGGCACCCAATGTTCCGGAGAATATGATGCTCCTATTGTTATGAACCCTTCCGAAGGCAGTACAGGGAATGGTGGCTTTCAATGTAGTGATGGGCGTAGCGGACAATTTTCTTTTGCTGGTGATATAGTAAGTGGCGATGGCTTTGGCACTATGAACAATGGAGATAAGTTTGATTTTTATTACGGGAATGTTCGAACAGTTCAAGTGCGCTGAAGGGAAATTGACTATACTGTGAATAGTCAATAATTCTAAATGGGTTCGAAGTTTTTCCGCGCTGGTGCGCCATTTCAAATCTTTTTTAAAATGATTCGTTTAGACGAAAAAAACATAGGTAAACTCTACTGGCTAGCAGTATCGATGACTTCTACAACAAGAAGTCAGTGGTATTGATTTCTTCTGTGCCTTGTAGTTTGATGCCTAGGTTCAAGTCGCTATTGGAGAGGAACATACCGCCGTCTTCCGTCGTTCTAGCTTGTAGCACGAGTGTATAAGCATCATGCACAACAGTAGAGCTACTAGCACTCACAACTACGACGTTGGTATAGCCGAAAGCCTTAAGATCGATTTTATCTTCGCCAGCTTTGAAATCACCAATCGCATCAGATGCATCAATGGTGCTACTGCCGTTGAAAAACACAAATACGTCGTTGCCTTCACCACCCATCAGATAATCTCGGCCCATATCACCCGATACCGTATCGTTGCCTAGATCACCGAAGACCGTGTCATCTCCCTGACCGCCATAGACTAGGTCATTTCCCTGTCCGCCATGTACGATATCATTCGCTAGGTTACCATTGAGTGTGTCATCGCCGGTATTACCGTTCATCCTGTCTGTGCCTTTGCCGCCCAACACCGTATCCTCACCCTCGCCGCCATAAACTTCGTCGGCCCCTTGGTTGCCTTGGAGTGCATCATTACCTGCGTCGCCGGTTAATACGTCTGCGCCCATGTTGCCAGAGAGCACATCGCTATTTCGTGCGCCAAGTAACGTGTCATTACCGATAGTACCGATTAATTCGATGCTCTCGTCTTCGACATCCTCAGTCACAACGATCACAAAGTCGTGGACAATGGTTAGGCCCTCTGCATCGGTTGCGGTAACCGTGATGGTGTAGCTTGTGACATCGTCGAGTGGTCCGGCCAGCGTCACCTCGCCGGTTTTCGCATCAATGGCGAATAGATTATTCGGGTTCGTTGTCAGGCTATAGGTAAATGTGTCATCCGCATCCGGATCGATTGCTTGAGCGGCGATACCGACGGACGTGCCGATCTCTGCCTTTTTATCAATGGCGTTCACAACCACATCGCCATCAACCACATCCGTGGGCGCTTCGTTCACATTCGTCAGGCCGATGGTGAACATCTGTGACGTGCTTTGGTTAGCGGCATCAGTTGCCTTCACGGTGATGTTATGGCTGCTTGCCGTTTCATAATCGAGAACGCCGGCAACGCTTACCACCCCCGTCGACGCATTAATCGCGAATTTACCATCCGCATTATCCGTCAGGCTATAGGTGAGTGCGCCTGGCGCAGTGGCGCTGGCTGTAATACCCACGGTCGCGCCAATCGTTGCATCTTCTTTCACACTGTTAACCACAGCATTACCATCCACCAGATTCGTCGGTGCATTCGGATTGGTAGGCGTTTGATGGATATCGGTAACACCAATGGTGAAGGTTTGTGTCGTAACAAGCCCACCAGCATCTTTTGCTTCCACCGTGATCTTATGGCTTGGCGTATTATCCAATGCACCGGCAACTTTTACCACACCGGTGGTGGCATCAATCGCAAACTTACCGACTGCATTATCGGTCAGGCTATAAGTCAGCGTACCTGCATCCGGATCGGTTGCTTTCGCCGTAATACCCACCACAGTGCCAATCGCCGCACTTTGCGCCACGCTATTTGCTGCAGTATTGCTATCCACTAAATTGGTGGGTGCTTCATTGACGTTCGTCACACCAATGGTGAATGTTTGTGTCGTGCTAAGCCCGCCTGCATCCGATTCTTTCACAATAATGCTCTGGTTTTGTGAAGCTTCATAATCAATTGCGCCAGCAACCGTTACAACACCCGTCGTCGCATTAATAGCAAACTTACCACCCGCATTATCCGCCAAGCTATAGGTAAGTGTGCTACCCGCATCCGGATCCGTCGCTTTCGCCGTAACACCAACCACAGTGCCAACAGCAGCATTTTCTGCAACGCTGTTTGTGGCAGTATTACTATCCACTAAATTGATTGGTGCTTCATTCACGTTTGTCACGCCAATCGCAAAAGTCTGCGTCGTGCTAAGCCCACCTGCATCCGTTGCCTTAACAATAATATTGTGGCTGCTAGCTGTTTCATAATCCAATCCGGCCGAAACAGTCACAACGCCTGTCGTCGTATTAATCACAAAGCGACCACCAGCATTATCCGTCAGGCTATACGTCAGTGTATTACCCGCATCCGGATCCGTCGCTTTCGCCGTAACACCAACCGCAGTACCAACAGCAGCATTCTCCGCAACAGAGTTCGCAGCACTGTTGCTGTCGACCAGATTCACTGGTGCTTCATTCACGTTTGTTACGCCGATAGCAAATGTTTGTGTCGTGCTCAACCCACCAGCATCGGTCGCTTTCACAATAATATTGTGGCTAGCAGCAGTTTCATAATCGAGCGCACCGGCAACCGTAACAACACCAGTCGATGTATTAATCGCAAACTTACCACCAGCATTATCGGTGAGGCTATAAGTCAGCGTAGAAGCATCCGTTGCCTGGGCAGTAACCCCTACCGTCGTACCAACAGCAGCATTCTCTGCAACGCTGTTTGTCGCTGCATTAATATCCACCAAATTCGTTGGGGCACTTGTATCCGCAGTTGGCTGGCCATTCGTCACATCGATATTAAATACTTTCTGGACGCTAAGCCCAGCTGTATCCGTTGCTTTTATCGTGATGTTATGGCTAGTCGCCAATTTAGAATCAAATGTGCCAGCTACGCTCACCACACCAGTGGTGGCATCAATCGCAAATTTACCACTCGCACTATCAGCCAAACTATAGGTCAGTTTATCACCATCTGGATCAGTCGCACTGGCCGTAATACCAACAAGCGAACCAATCGCTGCTTTCTCAGAAACACTGTTGAGAGCCGTACTACCATCTATTAAATTAAGCGGTGTAGTATTTGGTTTTGTGTCTTCAGCTGTAACGTTCACGTTGAAAAAGAAGGCAGTACCTAAGCCTGTCGAATCAACGGCTTTTACAAGCACCTGCATATTGCCAAGTGCCTCTGGAGTTTTAATCAGGGTAATCACACCCGTATCTGCATCTATGCTAAAGTACTTGTTATTTTCAGTATTGCTAAGGCTATATGTTGTTTTTCCGGCACTGCTCTCAGGAGCGAAGGCTGTGACACCAACACGCGTCCCTAAAGCAGCATTGATTGAAACAGCATTGATCGCTTGATCAGCGTCTTTAAGTAAACCGGCACCATCATTGATATCTGTCAAATTGAGAGTGAATGTTTTAGTGGAGCTTAACCCCCCTAGGTCCGTTGCTTTTACCGTGATGTTATGGCTGCTCGCAGTTTCAAAATCTAAATCACGGCCAACTTTAATAACACCGGTATTGGCATCAATTCTAAAATTCCCTTCCTCATTATTAATGAGGCTGTAAGTAATTCTATCGCCTGCATCAACATCTGTGGCACGTGCCGTAATATTGGTAAAAGCACCGACTTGCGCATTTTCAGCAATTACGTTGGCGGTAACGTCTATATCTATAATCTCAGAAGGAGCATGGTTCACAAAAACTGGGCCGGTACTTACAGTTGTATTCTGTGTGTGCATTGCTGCAATGTTCTGTGCACCTAACGCGGTTGAACCAATATAAAGATTATCAATATTACCTTCAAACGTACCTTTGATAGTTGGATCTACCGTCCAAGGACCCGAGGAACCCACGTGAATCCCATAGGTATTGTTTGGATTAAAGATCGCATCCCCTTGGGCCTTGGTAAAAGACATTGTATAGGCACTCTTGCCATCAACATAGAAAGTAAACGAATTGTGGCTGACCGTGATGGCAATATCATGCCACTGGTTGTCTGCCAAATTAGTGGTTGGAACAAATCTGACCGTTTGGCCTACAATACCCACATTCACAGTGTTAGTTGCAGCGGCGAGCGCTACACTCCATAGGCCATGGCTTCCTGCCAAAATCATGCCCCCGTTATCAACTTTTGCTGCTTGCATGGAATAGGCCATGGTCAATTCTTGCATGCCACTTAAATCAGGATCATTTTTTACATCGATATAAATATGATCATTATTGGCACCCAATGAGAGTGCTTTGCCACCATATGGTGTATCAACAAACACAGGTGAGCTCATGCCCACTATCAGGCTTTCGTGGCCGGAAAGGTCGATAAAACGACCATCAAAATTCATTTTGACGCCAACTTCATCCTGAATATTAAGTGTGCTTGTCGTTGTACTGCTATGCCCCTTACTATCCGTAACAGTCAGTTTTACTTCCTGTTCGCCGAGGGTCTTGAAAGTTTTATTTACAGTCACTCCATGTTCTGTAGTGCCATCAGAAAACTTCCAGGTATAAGTGGCGCCATTTAAGTTAAACCCTTCTTGCGGCAGTGAAAGGCTTGCATCAAATGTATGTTGGTAATGCTCATTTACTACTTCGGAATGTTGGGTAAAGATAGCGGTTGGATTATTAGCATCTGCGGCGGCTACAAATGCGCCTTTATAAGTGCCATCGGCATTCAGCATCGCGGGCACTTTTAAGCTCGCAAAATCCTCTTTCGTGGCATTTTCTGCATTTGGGTTCATCAGATAATTATTTGCCGAACCATCACCGATATTATAAACTACGTTACCTTGCCAAATATCAGTATCGGTTCTGGGAGTGCCGTATTTATATGGAAGAATATTGTCTGTAACTGTAACATCGGTTGACCCCTTGTAACCGATGCCGGGGACATATACATCACTAGGATTAACAATGCTGCCTGCATAATGCAGTATGTTATTGGTTATTACTAAACCCTCTGCGTTACTAACCGAGATAGCATTTGAGTGCTGAGAATTAATCACGTTATTTTCGATCGTAATGTTCTCTAAGCCATAACGATTTGCCAAAATCCCGTTAGCATCGGGCTGCAGATAATCGCCCCGCATGAAAATCGCTTGTGCGCTGCTGCCTAGATTATCGTAAATGAAATTACCACGGATAACGACATCTGACGTGTTTTGTATCGCATCTTTTTCAACCCAAAACTGAATAAAGTCAGTGTGAAGTGCCTGAGAGTGGCTCGCATCCGGCGAATAAAGTGTATTGTTTTCGATCAACACATGTGAAAGATTTGAGCCATAATCAGAGTTATCATTCAGGTTGTCATGATACAGATTATTGATAACAGTAATGTAGCTCGATGGGCTACTGTTACCAATACCAGTTCCAGTCAAAAAATTATGGAATGTGTTGCCATCTAGCGTAATATGATCCGAGCCCCGGATATCGGTACCAGAGATTTGCGCCCGCGCCACCACACCCATTGGCATGTTGCCATCGAGATCACTATTCTTCAGCGTAATATTTGAACTGTTACCAACCGTAAAGGCAGCACCATAGGCTTGGGTTAAAGGGGTTTCTATTTTTATCGAATCAATCGTAAGATTCTGAACGCCGTTTAAACCGATCTGGTCAAAGATTGCCTGATTATGCACATCTTCTGATTTAATCGTCACGGTACTGGTATATGTGTGGTCAGGCTTAACTCCGTAAGGCATATTGAGGCTTCCAAAATTAACCCCCGCTTTTAACAAAATAGTCTCCCCACCCGTTGCCATTTTCAACGCGCTATTAAGTTCGGCTAATGTCGATACGTGAATCGTACTGCCGACATCAATGGCAAATGTTTTATCAGTGTGTAAGCCGCCTGCATCGGTTGCCTGCACGGTTATGTTATGTACACCACTGCTCGTTAGTGGCCCCGCAACGGTAACCACACCCGTTGAAGAATTGATCGCGAATCTGCCGCCATCATTATCGCTGAGGCTATACTTAATGCTATCGCCGGCATTGGTATCAATCGCATTCGCAGTAATGCCCACCGTCGTACCAACAGCAGCATCTTGTTTCACACTACTCGCGCTGGTGTTTGTATCCGTCAAATTAATCGGTGTCGCATTTGAGTTATTTACACCAACATGGAATGTTTGAGTGGTGCTAAGCCCACCAGCATCGGTTGCCTTTACGATAATATCATGCTCAAGCCCATCCAATGCTTTCGCAACAGTTACCACGCCGCTCGTTGCGCTGATCTTAAATAGGCCGCCTGCATCATCGGTTAGGCTGTAAGTTATTTTATCACCTGCATCCGGATCAGTTGCTTTCGCTGTAATGCCAACCACCGAATTAATAGCCGCAGTTTGCGAAACGGTCGTGGCGGGATTTGTATCTACTATCATCGTGGGGGCTTCATTGACATTTACAATACCAATCGTAAACACTTGGGTGGTGCTAAGGCCAGTGGAATCTACTGCTTTCACCGTGATGCTTTTACTTGCACCCGCTTCATAATTCATGGCCGCTGCTGTTGTAACAACTCCAGTATCAGCATTAATAGCAAAAAGATTGCCGGGATTGCTGCTCAAACTATAGGTAATTTTATTGCCATCCGCGTCAGTTGCCTTTGCAACAACCCCAACCGCCGTCCCTACCACAACATTTTCTAAAACGCTGTTTATAGCGCTATCAATATCGACTAGATTAGTTGGAGCTGTTCCCATGGTATCCCCTTATGTTTTAAATGTAGTTAAAATTTTAACTAAACTTAATTAATAGTTAATATACCGCACTCAGATGAGCTTGGCAACACCTTTCATTATAGAGCAGAAAGGTTAAGGATTGGTAAAGCGCCCGAAGAAATGCCAATACTGCAAAAATAAAATTCCCCTCACATAACAGCATGTTATGGCAAACTCTTGACAAAACAATTACTCGATATTTAGTTGGTGGCCAGATTTGGTTGAAAACCCTTCCGTTGAAATCTTAATTTTTTCAAACAGCAAAAACTGGGCGAACCACTCTATTACATATCCAGAAAATCGACTTGCCCGGTCGAAAGATTTAATACGGCACCAAGAATTTTCATTTCTTTTTTCTGCACCAAATCTTCAATTACTTGGCTGGAATGTGAAAGTTGGCTTACGGAAGCGCGCACGTTTGCTTCCACTGCACGCTTCATTTTCTGTGTCATCGTTAATTTTTTCATTTTTGCGATTGGCAAAATATGGGGCTTGATGCGGTTTACGATTGCAAAAATATTGGCGGAGGAAATTTCTTCTGCATCTTGAATATGGTTAAGAGTCGCACGTATGGCGCCGCATTGTGTATGTCCCATCACCAACACCAGTCTGGTACCAAATAAATTCGCGGCAAATTCTACGCTGCCTACTAGCGAAGGCGCAACTACGTTTCCGGCCACACGAATCACAAATAAATCGCCGAGATCTTGATCAAAAATCATTTCAACGGGCGCTCTCGAATCCGAACAACACAGAACAATCGCTTTTGGAAATTGCCCGGTCTTTGCAAAATCTTGCAATTTTTTAAGTGAGGATTTTGAAGATTGCAGTGATTTCCCTTGCAGAAAACGTCCATTCCCCGCTTTTAATTCTTTCAAAATCGCATTGTGGCTTTTTTGTTTTTTCATATACGGTAACTTTTTGTTATTGCTCAGAGAAGGTGACACATCCCCTTCTCTAGCATAGGCGAAGAAAAAATCTACTTCCTCCTTTCATGGCAGTTATACTTTCCATTTCGCCAGTGCTGTGCTAGCACCAGCATATGCCTTTGAAACATAGCGTCATTTTACGAACGGTCGCGCGCGGAATGATTCCGCTGATCGTACTATTTGCCTTTTACTTACAGATACATGGCGAGCGCAGTGCCGGAGGCGGTTTCCAGGCTGGCGTATTAATGGCGGCGGCCTTTATGCTCTATGCGCTGGTATTCGGATTAGCCGACATGCTAGAAATTTTTCCGCTGCATTGGCAAAAAATTGGCGCTTGCGCGGGCGTGATGATCTACGCTGGTGTTGGTTTATTGGGATTAGTCCTCGGTGGCAGATTTTTAGATTATGATGCATTTGGTCGCACTGGCCCGGAAGGCCAGTTGATCGGAATTTTCTTGGTGGAGCTGGGTATAGGCACCACCGTTTTTTCCGTGATCCTGATGTTGTTTTGCCTGTTTGCCGAAAGAAAAAGATGATTCTGTTTACGCATTACCCCTACCTCGCAAGTTTTATACTGATGGCAATTGGGCTTTACGCGATCATCACCCGCCGCAGCCTAACGAAAAAATTAATTGGTCTCGCGTTATTCCAAACATCCGCTTTGCTTTTCTTTATCGCAACTGGTGTTGTCAAAGGTGGCTCTTCGCCCATTTATAAAGCCGGCGTTACGCTTTATCACAACCCATTGCCACATGTGTTAATGCTCACTGCTATCGTCGTCGGGCTTGCCACACTTTCAGTTGGCCTCGCCATCGCCGTGCGGATCAAAGAGCACTATAAAACTACCGATGAAATTGAGATTCTGAAATGAATCACTTTCTTGCTTTGCTGGTCGCCCTACCGTTATTTGCCGCACCATTAATTGCGCTTATCCAAAAACGTCACGCTGCATGGGTGATTACTTTTGTGACACTCATCATTCTGTTATTTCTCAGTCTGTTCATTAGCAGCAACATGCTCGACCATGGCTTGCTCACCTATGACATGGGCAATTGGGCGCCACCATTTGGAATTGAATATCATGTAGATGGTTTAAACGCCGCTATATTAGTGCTCATCAGCTTGATGGCAGTTGTCATCATGCCTTTTGCATTGCCGCAATATCTCAAAGAAGTTCCTGCCGAAAAACAGTCCCTCGCCTATGCGATATTTGTGCTGTGCGTTGCCGGTTTGCTTGGCATGACCATCACACATGATTTGTTTAATATGTATGTATTCCTCGAAATTTCTTCACTCGCTACATACACGCTGATTAGCCTTGGTAACAGCAAGCGCGCGCCGGTGGCAGGTTTTGAATATTTGATTTTGGGCAGCATTGGCGCCACTTTTTATCTCATCGGCTTGGGCTTTTTATATATGGCAACCGGCACATTGAACCTGACCGATATGTCGATTCTTCTGCAGCCTTTGGCCGATAGCAAATTAGTGCGCGCGGGCTTAGGCTTCTTGGTGCTCGGCTTATTACTCAAAGCTGCGGTATTTCCACTCCATATCTGGCTTGTGCAGTCTTATACTAATGCGCCTACTTTATTTGCCGCCTTCCTCTCTGCCACCGCAACGAAAGTATATCTCTATCTGTTAATGCGGATTATTTTCGGCATGTTTGGTGTCGGTATTGCACTCAATATTTTACCTATCGGCCCGATATTGATGGTTCTTTCTGCGGGTGCGGTCATCCTCGGTTCTCTTGCTGCATTTATACAAAAAGATGTGAAGCACATGCTCGCTTATTCCAGCATCGCGCAAATTGGTTTTATCGTGTTTGGGTTTAGTCTTGGTACCTCTGCTGGTCTAGCGGCTGCATTGCTTCACTTGCTTTTTCATGCCCCAGCAAAAGCAGGTTTATTTCTCTGTGTTGCCAATGTCGAAAAACAACGTGGTGGCTCTACTCTCACCCATTTCCGTAATATCGGAAATCGTATGCCGATCACGTCTGCTGCCTTTGTCATTTGTGGCTTAAGCCTGATCGGCATTCCGCTCACGGCTGGTTTTTTAAGCAAATGGTTGATGCTTTCTGCATTGATGCAAGCCGGTCAATGGCCAGCATTTATATTGGTGCTGTCCGGCTCGCTCTTCACAGTCGCTTATATCGGCAAAGTGTTTGAAGTGATGTTCTACCGCAAAGAAATTGAGGTGACGCATCCGCGTGGCGACGCGCCATGGCCGCTATTACTGCCACTAATTCTGCTTTCATTCCTGTGTTTATATTTCGGCATGTTCAGCGAAGATGTCATGCTGGTAACACGCCAAGCAACGAACTTATTTTTCCGGGCGGGTGATTAATGGATTCATTACTCAGCACCCCCGATTATATCATTTATTATTTGTTTGCGTTGCCGCTTCTCGCCGTTTTCTGCTCCTTCGCTATTCGTGAGGATCGGTTACAAACGAGCGTGATCGGCCTCATCGGCTGCGCCCTCTTTGCCTTTCTGATTTATTTTTCTACTGTATTATTATGGCCGCTCTTTGCAATGGAGCAGGCATTCAAAATTTGGCATTTCAACCTGCTGCCACGTGTGCCGATTAACTTTGTGATTGAACCCTGGGGCACGTTGTTTGCATTGATGGTGTGTTTCCTGTGGCCGCTTACCACGCTGTATTCACATGGTTATCTTAAGGCAACGAAGTCCAAACATCGCAATCGGTTCCACGCGTGTTTTGCGCTTGCCATTTTTTCGGTGCTCGGTGTCGCGTTTTCCGGCAACCTTATTACACTGTTTATTTTTTATGAGTTGCTAACACTCGCCACTTATCCGCTTATTACCCACAATCAAACGCCCGAAGCCATTCGTGCGGGGCGTATTTATTTGGCCTATTTGCTCGGCACTTCATTCTTGCTCTTCATGCCTGCGATTATTTATACCGCACAAGCAGCCAGCACTTTCAGCTTCCTGCCAAGTGGCATTTTGGAAGGGAACATCACCCCCTTCGCCGCCGGTATTTTATTGCTTGTCTATGCTTATGGCATTGGCAAATGTGCCTTAATGCCACTGCATCGCTGGCTGCCGGAAGCGATGGTTGCACCAGCACCTGTCAGCGCATTGCTGCATGCCGTTGCGGTAGTAAAAGGTGGTGTATTCGCTTTCATTAAAATTGCCGTCTATGTATTTGGCGCAGAGTTTCTGTTCCAAATTGCTGCCACACACTGGCTGGGCATCATCTGTTCATTGACGGTCATTCTCGGCTCTATTCAAGCCTTGCGCACCAATCATATTAAAACTTTGCTCGCTTATTCCACCATCAGCCAACTCGCCACTATTTTGATGTTAGCTACCATGGCAACTGCCCCTGCATTGCAAGCTGCAGCAATATTGCTCATCACCCACGCACTTGGCAAAATAACGTTATTCTTCGTCGCCGGCGCCATTTATGCCACAACACATTTCACCACCATTGAACAATGCCAAGGCCTTGCAAGGCGCATGCCCTACACCTTCGCTGCATTGCTCATTGCCGCAATGACGATGATTGGCATGCCGCCAACACTTGGGCTGCTTTCGAAATGGATGATGTTCTCGGCGGCGCTTGATAGTATGAATATTTGGATTTGCTTTACGTTGTTTGTAAGCACTCTGCTCAATGCGTTTTATTTCTCGCGTTGGGTGTTTATTTGCTGCAAAAAGCCGGAGCCAGAAAAATTGGTGCGTCGACAAGATGCACCATGGTCCATGCGTGCGGTAGTGCTTATTAGTGCGGCTGCTTGCGTTATTTTGTTTTTTTATCCTTACCCTGTGCTACTTCTGGCACGTCAATTTTCGGTGTTATAACATATGATGAATCTCGCTCTTACTGCCATTATCGGTTTCTGCGCTACCGCAGGTGCCATCGGTTTTACCCATGTGCTGGGTCGCTTCTTGCGTTATCCGGAAAGCTATTATCGCAAGAGACGTAACGATGGATGAAATCATCTCCCTACCGCCGTTCCTGCCGCTGTTCATTGGCGGTTTCATGCTGGTGTTCCTGCCCGCTTCCGGCCAGCGCACGATCTTAATCGCCGCTCCGTTCATTGCCTTAATGGCAGTCTTCAGCATGAATGCAGAGAGTATTTTCCCGCTCAGCATTGCCGGCACCACGGTGCAACTTTTAAACACGCAGGAATATAGCTTAGTCTTCGGCATGGCGTTTTGCCTAGCCATGATTGGCGCTGGTTTATTCGGCTTTCATTACGCGAGACCGAAAGAAATGGCCGCATCGCTCATTGTCGCCAGCGGTGGCGTCGGCATCGTATTTGCCGGCGATTTAATCAGCCTGTTCTTCTTCTGGGAAGTGTTGATGTGCGCTTCGGTCTATCTCATCTATATCGGCAATACCAAAAATTCCGAGTTCGCCGCCTGGCGTTATTTGATCATGCATTTGCTCGGCAGCACCTTCTTGCTCGCGGGTATTGCCGGCACCATTATGGATAGCGGTATCGCCGCCTTTCCAGCCGTACAGTTTGGCTGGTCATTGCCCCACACTGCAACCGAATGGTCGGCATGGTTATTGTTACTTGGCATCATGGTGAATCTCGCCGCGCCACCATTTTCAGCGTGGTTGCCGGATAGTTATCCTGCCGCATCGCCGTTTGGCATGGTGGTGCTTTCCATCTTCACCACTAAATCGGCGTTATTTGTATTGATGCAAATCTTCGCGGGTTCCGCACCGCTCATTCCGATTGGCCTTTGCATGTTGCTCTATGGCGGGATTATGGCATTGATGCAAAATCTTCTGCGCCGCCATTTGGCTTATTGCATGATTGCGCAATTGGGCGTGATGGTGATGGCCGTTGGTCTCGGCAGTGAAGCCGCCCTCGCCGGCACCGCGATTCTTGCCTTCTGCCATATTGGCTATAACGGATTGCTCACCAGCTCCGCCGGTAGCATCATCCGCCAGACCGGTAAATTCCGCATGGGCGATCTCGGTGGCCTATGGCGGCAAATGCCTGTCACTTCCGGTGCCATTGTTTTGGGCGCATTATCAATGGCGGCGCTCCCCATCACCGGCGCTTACATCGGCAAACATTTGATCAGTGATGCACTTTCTGCAATCGAACAACCGCTCTATTTATTTCTCTTCATCTGCGGCTCTTCACTCGCCACCTATTTAATGTTCCCCTGGTTCGCCCTCTCCGGCAAAAGCAAGACGACTAAATCCACGGAAGTCGGCTTGGTTATGCAGTTCAGCTATTGCATTTTCGCTTTTATGGCCTTGAGCCCCGGCCTTTACCCCGGCTCGCTCACCTTGCTCATGCCGCATCATGAGGCAATGGCGAATTACACACTTCTCTCGGTATTCAGCCAACTCTTAATGATCGCGTTCGCTAGCGGCGGCTTCTTCCTGATGTTGCCTTGGCTCAAGCGCCAAAAGGGCATCCTCCTTGATATGGATTGGTTTTATCGCGTGCTCATCCCCCATTGCCTCAAACTCGCCAACCATTTTTATACCCTCGCAGAAGCCCGAGCACTAAAATGGTGGGGCCATTGTTTTTCCTGGGCAAAAACCTATTCTCTACGCCTCTTCTCCGAATCCGGCACCCTAACCAAGCCGCAGCCATTGAGCATCAATGCTGCACTGACGGTGACTATCTTATTGGTGCTTCTGCTAGTGCTTTATCTATAGACTTGTGATTTTTAAGATAGAGGTGTAAACTGTGCCTAACAGCGGGGTACACATGTCCACGATCACACTTTCCAAGCAGCAAAACATTCGCGATACTGTCTTCAATCAGGAGGCACCACAAGATGCTTTCCGCTTTGATGCCAAGGTCGCGAAAGTATTCGACGACATGGTCAGCCGCTCCGTTCCATTTTACGACGAGATGCAGCGCATGACGACCGAGCTAGCGCGGGATTTCGCGCAGCCCAATACCAATCTTTATGATATTGGCTGCTCAACCGGCACGACCTTACTGGCACTCGATCATTTCATCGACCCAACCGTAAAATTCATCGGCATCGATAACTCCCCCGAAATGCTTATTGAGGCTCAGAAAAAAGTTTTGGCCACTGGCGCCAAACGCGTCATCCAATTTGAAAAATCAGATATGCATGGCGAAATTCACCTCGAAAATGCGAGCGTGATTACGTTATTACTGACATTACAGTTCGTGCGTCCTCTGCACCGCGAACGCGTGATGCGCTCTATTTTCGAAGGACTCAATGAAAATGGCTGCCTTATTTTGATCGAAAAATTGACCAGCGAAGATACGGTTTTTAACCGCCTGTTCATCGATCATTATTATGATTTTAAACGTGGCAATGGTTATTCCGAAACCGAGATAGCGAAAAAACGTGAAGCGCTGGAAAATGTGCTCATCCCATATCGCATGGAAGAAAACTTTGAGCTCTTGCGCTGGGCCGGCTTCCGCCGTATAGAGGTATTCTTCCGTTGGTATAATTTTTGCGGAATCATCGCCGTAAAATAAGAGGTTTTATGAAACAGACTATGATCGCCATCGGTAATTTTTTCTTCAAATGGCGCAATTATCTGTTTCCCTTCTTTGTGATTGGTCTCTTCGCTCTGCGCTCACCAAAGCCGGTTTTTGCTGGCTCCGAACAGCTTGAAGTCATTAAAGATTTTATTGGCTTTGCGATTGTGCTTCTCGGTCTTGTCATCCGCGGCACCGTTATTGGTTTTGCCTATATCAAACGTGGTGGCATGAATAAAAAAGTCTATGCCGACAAACTAGTCACTGCCGGCATGTTCACCCTCTGCCGCAATCCACTTTATCTTGGCAATATGCTTACTATCATCGGCATTTTCATCGTCCACGGCGATCTGTTGATTATGTCTATCGGCATCCTGGCTTATAGCTTTATTTATCAATGCATCATTTTCGCAGAAGAAGCCTATTTGGAAAATAAATTCGGCAAAAGCTTCACCAAATATTGCGAGAAAACACCGCGTTGGCTGCCCGTATTAACCCGCTTCAACCTCGCCACCAAAGACATGGCATTTGATTGGAAGCGCGTGATTGTGAAAGACTACACCACCATCGCCACCAGCCTTGTTGCTTGCGCTGCGATTGAGTTTTATGAAGACTGGGTTGGGGTATTAGATAGGGGTGAAAGCCTTACCCTCGGTTTTATCGCCGCCGTTGGGCTAGTGGTGGCCGGCATTAGCCTCGCTAAGCGCAAAGGTTACCTGAAGCTCGCTTAAAATTCCTTATATTTCAGGGCCCTAACTTTTTTTGGTGGAAACGGTTGTAACCTCATTCCTCCGGCTTATATATCCTTCATACTCTTAAACTAAAAAAGGATACGAATATGGCTAAAGTTATTGGAATTGACCTTGGAACCACCAACTCCTGCGTTGCCATTATGGATGGCAAAACCACGAAGGTGATTGAGAATGCGGAAGGCCGCAGAACCACCCCTTCGATCGTTGCGTTCACCGAATCTGGTGAGCGCCTAGTAGGTGAGCCTGCAAAACGCCAGGCCGTTACCAACCCACATAATACCATGTTCGCGATCAAACGTTTGATCGGCCGTACATTCGAAGATCCAACCACGAAAAAAGATTCTGAACTCGTCCCTTATAAAATCGTTCAAAATGAAAATGGCGATGCATGGGTTGAAGCGCGTGGCCAGAAATATTCTCCAAGTCAGATCAGCGCATTCACGCTCGGCAAAATGAAAGAAACCGCTGAGAGCTATCTTGGCGAAAAAGTGACTCAGGCGGTCATCACCGTTCCGGCTTATTTTAACGATGCACAACGCCAAGCCACCAAAGATGCAGGCCGTATCGCTGGCCTTGAAGTATTGCGCATTATCAACGAGCCAACGGCCGCAGCACTTGCTTATGGCATGGATAAATCCGAAGCGAAAATCATCGCAGTCTATGACCTAGGTGGTGGTACGTTCGACGTATCGATCCTCGAAATTGGCGATGGCGTATTTGAAGTTAAATCAACCAATGGTGATACGTTCTTGGGTGGTGAAGATTTCGATGCTCGCGTATTGAACTTCCTAGCTGACGAATTCAAAAAAGACAGCGGTATTGATCTGCGTAAAGATCCGCTCGCGCTGCAGCGCCTCAAAGAAGCGGCAGAAAAAGCGAAGATCGAACTTTCCTCCGCAATCGAAACCGACATCAACCTGCCATACATCACGGCAGATGCTTCGGGGCCAAAACACTTAAACATTAAGCTGAGCCGTGCGAAATTGGAAAGCCTGGTTGCTGACTTGATTGAGCGCACAATCGCACCTTGCCGCGCAGCATTGAAAGATGCTGGTCTCGCTGCCAATGAAATTCAAGAAGTAATCATGGTCGGCGGTATGACTCGCATGCCAAAAGTGCTCGAGACCGTTAAAAGCTTCTTCGGTCGCGAACCACACCGTGGCGTAAACCCGGATGAAGTGGTGGCGATTGGCGCAGCGATTCAAGGTGGCGTATTAAAAGGCGAAGTGAAAGACGTATTGCTGCTGGATGTGACGCCATTGTCACTGGGTATCGAAACATTGGGCGGTGTATTTACACGCCTGATTGATCGCAACACGACGATTCCGACCAAGAAAAGCCAGACCTTCTCTACGGCTGAAGATAATCAAAGTGCTGTTACCATTCGCGTGTTCCAAGGCGAACGCGAAATGGCGATGGATAATAAAATTCTTGGCCAGTTCAATTTGGAAGGAATTCCACCAGCACCGCGTGGCTTGCCGCAAATCGAAGTCAGCTTTGATATTGATGCAAACGGTATCGTAAGCGTTGGCGCGAAAGATAAAGCGACCGGCAAAGAACAACAGATTAAAATTCAGGCATCTGGTGGTCTTTCGGAAGATGATATCAAGCAAATGGTGAAAGATGCGGAAGCGCATGCCGGCGAAGACAAAGTAAAAAAAGAACTCGTCGAAGCGCGTAACCATGCCGATAGTTTGGTTTATTCTACAGAGAAATCGCTGAATGAATATGCTGATAAAATCTCGGTTGATGAGAAACAGAAAATTGAAACCGATATCGCTGCACTTAAAGGTGCGCTGGAAAAAGATAAAGCTGACCTGGAAGACATCAAAAAACTGACCCAAGAACTGGTGCAGTCTTCGATGAAACTCGGCGAAGCGGTTTATAAAGCACAACAGGCACACGATAAAGCGGCAGGCGATACTGAGAGCACTGTGAAAGATGCGAATGTAGTCGATGCTGATTTTGAGGAAGTGAAAGATCAGGATAAAAAAGCTGGCCAGGCTTAAGATTCCGCTCTAGAAACTTTCAGCATGTCTGCAAAGCGCGATTATTATGAAATTTTAGGCCAGCGCAAAGGCGCGAACGCGGAGGAATTGAAAAAAGCCTACCGCAAACTCGCCATGCAATATCACCCGGATCGCAACCCGGGCGATAAGGAAGCTGAACAAAAATTCAAAGAAATCAGCGAAGCCTATGACATTTTAAAAGATGATCAAAAACGCGCGGCCTATGACCGCTATGGCCATGCCGCATTTGATTTCGGCGGCGGTCCTGGTGCTGGTCGCGGTGGTGCTGCAGGCGGGTTTGATTTCTCCGGCGGCTTCTCCGATATTTTCGAAGATTTATTCGGTGAGTTCATGGGTGGCAATGCTGGCGCTGGTCAACGTGGTGCCCGCCAACAACAAGTCAACCGCGGGAATGATCTCCGCTATAATCTTGAAGTCTCGTTAGAAGAAGCATTTAAAGGCGATCAAAAAACGATTCGCGTCAACGCCGCTTCTGGTTGCGATACCTGCAAAGGCAGCGGTAGTGCTGATGGTTCAGCCCCCGAAACTTGCAGCTATTGCCAAGGCAGCGGTAAAGTGCGGATGCAACAAGGCTTCTTCACCATCGAGCGCACCTGCACTCAATGTTCGGGCGTCGGCACAGTAATCAAAACTCCGTGCAAATCATGCAAAGGTACGGGTCGCTTGCGCAAAGAACGCACGTTAAATGTGACCATTCCACCCGGTGTGGATGAAGGCACGCGCATTCGCTTAACGGGTGAAGGCGAAGCCGGCATGCGCGGCGGACCACCCGGCGATTTGTATATTTTCGTTTCCGTCAGGCAGCACATGTTCTTCCAGCGCGAAGGCCAAGACATCCACTGCAAAGTGCCCGTCAAAATGACCACGGCTGCTCTCGGCGGAAATATCGAAGTACCCACCATCGACGGCACACGCGCGAAATTAGTCATCCCCGCTGGCGCACAAACCGGCAACCAATTCCGCCTACGTGGTAAAGGCATGACCAATGTACGCAGCAAAGGTACGCGTGGCGATATGTATGTGCAGGCAATTGTGGAAACACCCGTCAGCCTCACTAAACAGCAACGCGAATTACTGCAGCGTTTTGACGAAGAAGCAAAAGATGGCTCCAGCCCCGAATCCGAAAGCTTCTTCAAAAAAGCCAAAGAAATGTGGGATGACTTAAAGGATTGAGTTTTTAGTTTCGCTTACTAGCGAAGAATTCTTTCAGTAACACACCCGCCGCATCGGCTTCTATTCCTGAAAATATTTCCGGCCGGTGGTGACATGTGGGTTGATTAAAAATCCGCGGCCCATTTTCAACACCGCCACCTTTGCTATCGCTCGCCGCATAAATTAACCGCCGCACTCGCGCAAACGCAAGTGCTTGCGCACACATAGCACAAGGCTCAAGCGTCACAATCAAATCACAATCGACTAAATAATTTGTTTTCAGCGTTGCGCATGCCGCACGTATTGCGAGCATTTCCGCATGTGCAGTTGGATCATTACGGATGATGGTTTCATTGTGAGCCGATGCGATAATTTTATTATCGCGCACAACCACCGCTCCCACCGGCACTTCACCTGCTGCTGCTGCCATCTGTGCTTGTTCTAACGCAAACTTCATCATGGCCGGAAGACATATCCATTTGGTCCAAGATCACTACGTGTGAGGCAAGGTTTGTTTTGGAATACAGAATCATTGGTATGCGGCAAGGCGGAAGCCACATCTAGGCCACTCACTGGAATGTCACATGCTTGATGGCAAGTAGTATCATTCCATACATCGCAACCTTTCTGCCAATTGATACTACGCAGCACGAAGCAATTTGGATCACTCGCATCAACGCTTTGAATAACCGCGGCTTGGCCAACGCAATAACGGCCATCAATAATCACAGCGATATCACCAGCCTGTGGTGGCGCTGTGTTTATATTACGACTGCTGCCTTGAATGACTTTGGCCCATAGCGGGGCGTTTGGATCCGCCAACCAATCGATCGGGCTGCGCACCCGACGTACCGCAGCACCAGAAGAAGGACTGGAAAGATTAACGTATGGCAAATAAGGCACCGGATTTGTCTCGGTACCGCCTAGCAGTGCCTCAACAAACATCTCGCTATACACCTTATCAGTCGCCCAATTACACGATGATTTCGGTGGACATGATAATCCCGCGCAAGATTGCCCTGAATCAGCAGGTGTTGCCGTACATTGCGGTAAAGTTACCCCACTGGAAGAGGCTGAAGAACCGCCGCTGCTGCCACCACTGCCGCTACCACTACCACTACCACTACCACTACCACTACCACTACCACTACCACTACCACTACCACTACCACTACCGCTGCCGCTACCACTACCAGACGAAGATGCGCTGCCGCCACTGGCGCCGCTAGTGCCACCACCGCCGTCAGTATTATTACATCCTTCTACCCTGGTAGTACCTTGTGGGCAGCCGCCTGGCCGTTCCTCTGGGTTTTCAGCACAGGATTTTGCTTTATAGCCACTTTCCGTTGGATCAACAATATTCGCGCCACAGGCGCGGTTACAGGTAAGCGTTCCCTTATTATAATAAGTATCTGGGAAAAGCGGGCAATCACGCGTGACCATATTAATCACCGCACCCTGGCCAGTCAGCGGTGCGCGGCCTTGGATGGTGTTTAATACAAGCGATGGTACTGCCTCATTGGCCACATGGCGACGCAGTTCGATTGGCGGATCGCACCCCTGCAAACACCGATAGCCGTTGCCTGCACAGCAATCTTCTTTTCCGCTATCACATGCCTCGATGCTACTTTCACCACTATTGCCAATTTTCACTTTGCCCCACACCCATTCCTGGCGCCTGCGTATAATTTCTTTTTTCTGCGCGGCAGTATAGTTGGATGTTGGTTTTCCATTCTCCGTTTTGCACAAAACTGCCGTTTCGGTATCGTAGTCTGGGCAATTAAAATCTTTAGGCAGATTGCAAGTGGTTGGTTGCTTACTAAAATCTTCTTCTTTCTCCGCCTCGCCCCACTTACCCCAAACAGTAACGCCATACACTCCATTATCCGTGACGAGGACTTTTCTTCTTAAATATGCTGGCTCCGTGGTATCTGTTGGATCCGGCTTACTATAACGCGGATCATAAACTTCAATCGCATCCCAGTTTGTTTCGCGGCAGGTAGCAGCATCGGAATTGGCGCAATCGGAAGAAGAGCCGTTGGGCAAGCGAGGAATTTCTGCTTTAGGATTATAAAGCGTGCGACTAGTCACCAATCCCCATTGGTCTGTACTGCCACAAATGTCGCGTAACTTTCCGTTGTTCATTTCGGTGATTTCAATATGGTCATAATTACGTGTACCTGGTTTATCGCCACCGGCTCCAGCAGGCAAACATTGGCTAAGTTCGCTCAACCAACTGATCGATTCGACATAGGCAACATGTTTCGGTGCGCCCTGCACTTTCCGCCAAATAATGATATCTCCGGGCTTTACATCCGCTAGGCCCTTTTTGAAAGGCGGTTTATCTTTTAAATAACGGGTCGCATAATCTTCATTCAAATAACCACGCTGCACCATGGGCCATGGGAAGGTTGCGTTTTCATAGACAATGTTACCGTTACTATCTTTTACAAAATTACCACTCTCATCTTTTTGTTCCTGCTTTAATGGTATACGTGCACCGGCCCGTTGCAGCACATAGTTCAAATCAGAACCTCTGCGGAATGTTTTGTCGTAATCACACAAGCAGGTGGTGCCGAACCAATTCATGCAGCGCGCTTGATACAGCATCAATTCAAATGCACCACCTTGGTCGCAGCCTGGTGGCCCCTGAATCACACCAAGCTTTGCAACATCTATCGGTTGCGACATCTGTGCGACAGATGCCGCTGCAGTTTTCTGATTGGTGTCTGCCAATGCCGCACTCGCGATATTTGCAGTCGCGCCAGTCACCGACACCACACCAAATACGGGATGAGCTGCAGATTGCGCAGGTGAGAATTTTGAATCTCTACCTTCATCCGCTGTATTATTATCTTGGGCCTTAAATGCACTGGCAAAAATCAGCTCCTTACTTTTTTTAGGCTGAGGTCCGTTATCTCTTCCACGCGTAACAATCCCAGGATCAGTTGTAATGGGCGCAATGGTATTGATGTTCGGCTCTTCAAATACCCATCTGCCAGAGTAATATTGCGCTGCCCCAATCGTGTCTTGTTGCACGCCAAACAAAGGGTCTTTGATCGAAGGTGGAATCGTAATACTGTAATGACGTTCTAAAATCCGGCAGGCTTCATTTCGCGTTTTATAAAGCTCACTCAGCATAAAACGGTATTTAATACATTGCTCAATCGCCTTACTTCGCGGCTGAGATGGGCAATCTTCTTTGCAAAAGGCCGCAAGCAAAGGAAGATCAAATAATTTGTAAAAATATGTATCGAAACGATGCAGTCGTTCAATCAATATATCCATCCGCTCTTTATTTAAATATCCAAGCTCGCCATACCAATTTCCACACCGCAATTGATAACCAAAGAAACTCGCAGTGCTGCTTCCTAACGGCGTATCTTTATAACTATAATTATGTCGCGGCGACCACGCATGGCAGGCATCGCGTATCCGTGCATATTCTTGTTCATTGCCTCGAGGCGGTATTCGCTTTTGAGTTTGCCCTTCCCCGAATGCATCTACCAATTCCGGATTCAGGCGTTGAAAATTACCGTTCGCATCTTCCGATTCCGATAAATAACTGCGGTAACATAAATTACCGGTAGAACGTATATTTCGATTATTGTCCGCCCTAATTTCGGTTTGCGCATAACGATCGGTGACATACTCCCCACGATCCGCCATCTGCGCATATTCTGGGATATAGGCTTTTAAGCATTTCGTTAGTTTCTCTTTGCGCACAGCATAGGAATCAAGGGGTTGGGGCTTATCCATACCGAGATAGCCACAATAATCATCCAGACTATCAAAGCGTGTATTACGCCCGCAAACATAGGCATCCAACTGCGGATTACGAGTTGCGATCGCCTGCGACCCACCGCTGCCGCCATACATACTCGTATTCACCCGCACGTTATTACCTAAAGTCGTACTATAACACGCTGCTGGGTGAACCAAATTGCCCTGATCCGGAAATAAGGTTTCGCCATTATCAAAGCACCCGCCCCGGGTTGCGTGAATATCGTTGGCGGGAGCATAAGGATAACTGTCAAACGGATCATTATCGCCCTTATAGGGCTGCGCAGCGGGATCATTACACCAATAATCTGATATTTTCTTTTCCTGCGCATGGGCGGAAAACGCACCCAATATCATCACCAGCAGTATTAGAACCCGCAATCTCATTCACTCCGCTGGGCGGCACCTCGAAAAGATATAAGCGTGGTGTTGCATGCGGCCTGCTCCATGGTATAATATATCATGACAAATCCCGTACAAACTGCAATCCAAAAACTGAAAAACGGCGAGATAATCGGCATTCCGACCGAAACCGTCTATGGGTTAGCGATCGATGCCGGAAATAATGCCGCAATTGATGCACTTTATGCTCTCAAAGAGCGCATTTCCGGCAAACCCTTCCAAATCATGGTCAGTACGCTGGATGATGCCGCCAAACTGGTAAAAATTGATGCCCGGGCGCAAAAATTGGCCAAAGCCTTCCTCCCCGGCCCTTTAAGCCTAGTGCTTTCATGCCGCGAGGGAGACGGAACACTAGCTATCCGCATCCCAAGCCACCCGCTGACCCACCAATTACTAGTAGAATTCGGCAAACCCATCGCCGCCACCTCTGCCAACCCTTCCGGTGAAACGCCTGCTATCTCCGCCGAAGAGGTAAAAGAGCTTTATCCTCAGATGTTTGTATTAGATGGCGGGAAATATTGCCGAGGTGTTGCCTCCACCGTGGTTGACCTCACTGGCAAGGAACTAAAAATCCTCCGCGAAGGCCCTATTACAAAAGCGCAACTCACCTCTAGACTCTAGCCCTTCACCGCATTATACAGGCGGCCATGTCTAAACCGCTCTCGTTTCAACAGCTCATCCTCACGCTCCAGCAATATTGGGGTAGTCAGGGCTGTGTACTTTTACAACCCTTTGATATGGAAGTCGGCGCTGGCACTTCTAGCCCTGCCACTCTTTTACGTGCTCTGGGCCCAAAAGCTTGGAATACCGCGTATGTTCAACCAAGCCGCCGCCCAAAAGATGGCCGCTATGGCGAAAACCCAAATCGCTTGCAACATTATTACCAGTTCCAAGTTATTCTGAAACCTTCACCTGAAAATATTCAGGAACTGTATCTGGATAGCCTGCGCGCTATTGGCATAGATACATTAAAACACGATATCCGTTTTGTCGAAGATGATTGGGAAAATCCAACTCTCGGTGCATGGGGCCTCGGTTGGGAAGTCTGGTGTGATGGCATGGAAGTGACGCAATTTACCTATTTTCAGCAAGTCGGCGGTATCGAATGCGCGCCAGTATCTGGCGAAATCACTTATGGCTTAGAACGCCTCGCAATGTATGTGCAAGGAATTGAAAACGTTTACGACCTCGATTGGAACGGCGCTGGCGTCACCTATGGCGACGTGTTCCTGCAAAATGAAAAAGAAATGAGCGCGTATAATTTAGAGCACGCCGATACCGCCATGATGTTCCAGCATTTCGAAGATGCGGAAAAAGAATGCCACGCCATTTTAAAACATAAACTCGCGCTACCTGCTTATGAGCAATGCGTTAAAGCATCCCACCGTTTCAACATCTTGGATGCACGCGGAGCCATCGGCGTTACCGAACGCGCCGCTTATATCGGCCGCGTTCGTGCCCTCGCTAAAGCCTGCTGCGAAACCTGGTTAGAGAGTCAGATATGATGCTCAAATTATTAAAAGGCAAAGTGCACCGCGCGACAGTGACCGATGCAGATTTAAATTACGAAGGCTCCATCGGCATCGATTCCGATTTGATGGAAGCTGCCGGCATCATCCCGTTCGAGCATGTCGAAGTTTACGACATCACCAACGGTTCACGTTTCACAACCTATGCAATTCCGCTGCCAAAAGGCTCAGGCGAAATCACCATCAATGGTGCTGCCGCGCATTTGAGCAAACCCGGCGACCTCGTCATCATCTGCGCATTCCAATTCATGGAGCCCGCCGAAGCCAAAACCCACAAACCAAACCTGGTACTGGTCGGCGCGAAAAACAAAATAAAGAAGATCACCCATGCCTGAGTTATTGCTAGAATTATTCTCCGAAGAAATTCCCGCACGGATGCAACTCGGCGCCGCTGAACAATTGCGTACAAAAGCCGAAGAAGCGCTCAAAGCAAACGGTTTCAAATTCGATAAATTGCAAACCTATGTCACCCCACGCCGCTTAGTATTAGTGGCCGATGGCATCCCGGCAAAACAGGAAGATGTCAGCATCGAACATAAAGGCCCACGCACGGATGCAGCACCCGCCGCACTCGAAGGCTTCCTCAAAAAAACCGGCCTAAAAATTGAACAACTCGAAAAACGCGCGACCGACAAAGGCGAATGTTATTTCGCTAAAATCGAGCAAAAAGGCAAGGAAACTGCAAGCGTATTGCCAACGTTGCTTGCTGAAATCATCACCAATTTCCACTGGCCAAAATCCATGCGTTGGGGTGCAGGCACATTCCGCTGGGTGCGTCCGCTGAAAAATATTTGCTGCTTGTTTGATGGAAAAATTCTTCCACTCACCGTCGCACATCTTGCTTCCAATAATAAATCCTACGGCCATCGCTTCCTTAGCAGCGCTGCATTCGATGTAAAAAGTTTTGCAGAATATAAAGACGAATTACAAAAACGTTTTGTAATCCTCGATTCTGCCGATCGCGCAAAAGCAATTACGGAGCAAGCTGAAAAACTCGTCTCCGCAAAAGGTTTAAAATTACATCCGGATGATAAATTGCTCGAAGAAGTGTCTGGCCTCACTGAATGGCCGATTGCATTGCTCGGCAACATCGAGGAGCGGTTCCTCAAACTGCCACAAGAAGTATTGATGACTTCCATGCGCAGCCATCAAAAATATTTCTCCGTCGTCGACGCGAAAGGCAAAATCGCACCGCACTATATCGTCGTCACCAACATGAAAACCGACGATAATGGCAAACGCATTTTAGATGGTAACGGCCGCGTTCTCCGCGCGCGTTTAAGCGATGCCGAATTCTTCTATGCCCAAGATAAAAAACAACCACTCGAATCTTACCTCGCCGGATTAAGTGGCATGGTGTTCCACGCCAAGCTCGGCACGATGGCCGAACGCGTTGAACGCATCACATCCCTCTCCAAACAAATCGCGACACATTTAAATATCGATCCTAAAAAAGCCGAACGCGCTGCGCGCCTGGCTAAAGCCGATCTCTCCACCCAAATGGTCGGCGAGTTCCCAGAACTGCAAGGTATCATGGGCGCTTATTACACCAGCGAAGACAAAGAAACCGCCGATGCTATCCGTGATCATTATAAACCACTCGGCCCTTCCGATGATTGCCCCAAAGCATCACTTTCTTTCGTTATCGCACTTGCCGATAAAACAGATACGCTCGCCGGAATGTTTGCTGTTGGCGAAACACCAACTGGCTCAAAAGATCCATTCGCACTTCGTCGCGCCGCACTAGGTATTATTCGCTTAATTCTAGAAAATGAATTATCGCTGCCGCTGAAAACTTTATTCGCCGATGCGCTCAAACAATATAACCTCAAAAAAGATGATGCCAAAACCGTTGGTGAGCTGCTGACATTCTTTGAAGACCGCCTAAAAGCAACACTCAAGGCACAAGGCACGCGCCATGATTTAGTCTCTGCTGTGTTTGCAAAAGGTGAAGATAATTTGCTGCAAATTACCCGCCGCGTAGATGCTCTCGCAGGCTTCGTCACCAGCGACAATGGCAAGAATTTGCTGGCCGCTTATAAACGTGCCGCGAACATTTTGGGCATTGAAGAGAAGAAGGATAAAAAGACTTATAGTGGTGAGCCTTCGACCCAGATTGCCGAGCAAGAGGAGGAAAAAACTCTGCTCGCGGCGCTGGAGGGGTTGAAGAAGCCATTGGCCGAAGCGCTAAAAACGCAGGATTATCAAGGGGCTATGAAACAGCTCTCTAATTTGCGCGCGCCGGTTGATGCATTTTTTGACAAAGTGAAGGTGAATGTGGATAATGCGCCGCTTCGCGAAAACCGCCTGAAAATACTGGCGAATCTTCGTGAGCAGTGTGATGCAATTGCAAAGTTTTCCTTAATTGAGGGCTAATATGGTGCAGTGGGTTTATAGTTTTGGAGATGGTTTCGCCGAAGGCAAAGCAGAGATGAAAAATCTGCTCGGCGGCAAAGGTGCGAACCTGGCGGAAATGTGCTCGCTCGGCCTGCCTGTGCCCCCCGGCTTTACAATCACCACCGAAGTCTGCACGCATTATTACCAAAACGGTAAAACCTATCACCCTGATTTGAAAAAACAGGTGGATGCAGCGCTCGCTAAAATGGAAAAGGCGCTCGGCTTAAAATTCGGGGATGCGAAAAATCCACTCCTCGTTTCTGTCCGCTCAGGCGCACGCGCGTCGATGCCAGGCATGATGGATACAGTATTGAACCTAGGTTTGAATGATGCAACGGCTGAGGGCCTCGCCAAGAATTCCGGCAACCCACGTTTTGCCTATGATTCTTATCGTCGCTTTATCCAGATGTATTCGGATGTGGTGCTAGAGCTCGATCATTATCATTTCGAAGAAATTTTGGAGCTGAAGAAAAACGAACTCGGCATCAAGCTCGATACACAATTAACCGAAGCCGACCTCAAAGATCTCGTCGTGCGCTATAAAGAAAAAGTACAAGAAGAACTCGGTAGTCCATTCCCTGAAAGCCCAGAAGAACAAATGTGGGGCGCGATCGGCGCTGTGTTCGGCAGCTGGATGAGTGCGCGTGCGATCACTTATCGCAAACTACAAGATATTCCTGAAAATTGGGGCACCGCTGTTAACGTTCAATCGATGGTGTTCGGCAACATGGGCGAAGATTGTGCGACAGGCGTTGCGTTCACCCGTGATCCTTCAACCGGCGAGAAAATTTTCTTCGGCGAATATTTAGTGAATGCACAGGGTGAAGATGTAGTGGCCGGTATTCGCACACCACAATCGATCACACTCGAAGGCAAGAAACGCAGCGGTTCTAAATTGCCAGCGATGGAAGAAGTTTTGCCTCCAGTCTATCAAGATTTGGTGAAAGTGTATCAGAAGCTCGAAGCGCATTATAAAGATATGCAGGACATCGAGTTCACAGTTCAAAAGAACAAGCTCTGGATGCTACAAACCCGCAACGGCAAACGCACCGCACCGGCTGCTATCCGCATCGCCGTTGAAATGGCGAAAGAAGGTTTGATCACGAAAGAAGAAGCGATCAAACGCGTTGACCCTGCATCGCTCGATCAATTGCTGCACCCCACGCTTGATCCAAAAGCGACGAAAAAAATTATCGCGAAAGGCTTGCCCGCATCACCAGGTGCTGCTTCCGGCAAAATTGTATTCACGGCAGAAGATGCTGAAAAAGCGGCAGCAGAAAATAAAAAAGTAATTCTCGTTCGTCTAGAAACAAGCCCAGAAGATATTCACGGTATGCATGCAGCTCAAGGTATTTTGACCGCACGGGGCGGCATGACCAGCCACGCGGCAGTAGTCGCACGTGGCATGGGTAAACCTTGCGTATCTGGTGCGAGCGAATTGCAAATCGATTTCAAAAACCGCAAATGCAAAGCAGGCAGCACGGAACTAAAAGAAGGCGATCTCATTACGATTAATGGCTCGACCGGCGAAGTAATTCTTGGCGAAGTACCAACCATCCAACCCAATCTCTCGGGCGATTTCGCTGAGCTGATGGAATGGGCAGATGCTGTACGCATACTCAAAGTGCGCACTAATGCAGAAACGCCTTTGGATGCATCGACCGCCCGCAAATTTGGCGCGGAGGGCATTGGCCTTTGCCGTACCGAGCATATGTTCTTTGATGCAGAGCGCATCATCGCTGTACGCGAAATGATTTTGGCGAAAGATGTAACCGGACGCAAAGCGGCACTCGCAAAAATTCTGCCGATGCAGCGCAAAGATTTTGAAGAAATTTTCACCATCATGAAGGGGCTGCCGGTGACGATTCGTCTGCTCGATCCACCACTGCATGAATTCTTGCCGCATACGCAGGCTGAGATGGAAGAAGTGTCCAAAGCTGCGAAAGTGGACATCGAAACGATTAAGCAACGTGCGATCGCGCTTAAGGAAGAAAACCCAATGTTAGGCCATCGTGGTTGCCGTTTGGGAATTACCTATCCGGAAATTTATGAGATGCAGGCGCGTGCAATTTTTGAAGCGGTGATTGCCGTGGGCGATAATGTATTGCCGGAGATTATGATTCCGTTGGTGATGCATCCAAAAGAGCTCGAAATTTTAAAAGCGAAAATCGATGCGGTTGCAGAAGAAGTATTTAAAAAAGCGGGCAAGAAACATGCGTACCTCATCGGTACCATGATCGAGTTGCCACGCGCGGCATTGCTTGCCGATAAAATTGCAGAGAGCGCTGAATTCTTCAGCTTCGGCACCAATGATTTAACGCAAACAACACTCGGCATCAGTCGCGATGATTCGACGAATTTCATTCAGCCTTACCTCGAGCAGGGCATCATCGAAAAAGATCCGTTCGTACAGTTGGATGAAGAAGGCGTTGGTCAGTTAATTGAGATTGCTGTTGAGCGCGGCCGCAAAACCCGCAAAGATATCAAACTTGGTATTTGCGGTGAGCATGGCGGCAACCCAGCATCGATTCATTTCTGTGCACGCATTGGTATGGATTATGTTTCTTGTTCGCCGTTCCGCGTGCCGATCGCACGTTTGGCAGCGGCGCAAGCAGCATTGGCAAATAAAACCGCGAAGAAAAAAGCGGCATAAAGTTTAGGGCGGTTAGCTCAGTTGGTTAGAGCGCCACGTTGACATCGTGGAGGTCGTTGGTTCGAGCCCAATACCGCCCACCAGGCTTCGCCCTCCGGGCTACGCCTGGCACCGCCAGGTGGAGCTCGGCTCTAAGGGCGAGCCTGTCCGGCATAGCTCGCAGAGCGACGACGGACTCATGCACAAACTACTCTCATATACCTTCAACGCTTCGGGTGGCTTACGCCACTAGAGTCCTATCTAAGCAAACAAAACTACTCCAACACATTCAACATATTATTTGCTGCCGCATCGCGAGTGCCTAATGGCTCTAGTCCGTAGCGGGTTTGGATTAGTTTTAGAATCGAGCTTGTGTCATAGACGGTATGATCGACAAAACCTTTTTTAGCATGCGGCGAGATGATGATGGTTGGGATGCGCATACCAGGTCCCCAACGGTCGGTTTTAGGTGGCGCGACGTGATCCCAATAGCCACCGTTTTCATCGAAGGTAATGATGATGAGGCTATCTTTCCAGATCTTGCTCGCCTTGATGGTTTCGATAATTTTTTCGATATGCGCATCGCCGGAAGTGATATCGGTATAGCCCGGGTGCATATTAAATTCGCCCAGTGGTTTGTAAAAAGAGACAGCGGGCAACGTGCCGTTTTTTATTTCTTTCATGAAATCTGATTCATCTTTGAGATGGCGTTTTTTAGCTTCAGTACCATCAGCGAATTGTTTGAAATAGACAAAGGGCTGATGGTGAAATTGGAAAGAGTGATCTGGTTTGCCTGCAAGCGCATCGTTCCATCCACCGCTATACCACGCCCAGGATATATTTTTTTCCGACAGACGATCACCGATCGTCGCCATGGTTTGTGGCGGTAATTGTTTTTTGTTGGGCTTAAATGGTGCATATGTAGGCTGCAATGTATTCACCACATAACCATCGGGAGTGACCGGAAAATCGATCATCCTGCCGTTTGCATCTTTTCGTGCGACGATTTCTTCCGGTGGATTTTCATAATACGGCACACAAGCACAAATCATAAAAATATGATTGATGAAGGAACCACCGAATGTGCCATGGAAAAATTGGTCGGCAAGCGTATATTCTTTCGCATATTTCCATAAAGCCGTTTTGCTGCTGTCGTAATAACCCATTACGAGTCCACCCGCATCTGACAGGGCTGCGAAGCGATCCATTTTGCCATCATTGATTTGTTGTTGCTGACGATAAAAACTATGCACCAAATCGCCTGTTTTCTCATTCGCCGGAACATAGGCATCAATCAGAAATGGTTTATTCGGCAAGCTCGGAAAACGCTTATCGACGATTCTTGGAGATTGATACGTATCAATGACCGGAGGCAATGTTGTGTAAGGTTTTCCATCGAGGTCTTTTTGCAGCTCTGTTGCATTTGCTATACCATCAGCACCTGGAAAATTACCGAAGAGATTATCAAAACTGTGGTTTTCGAGCGAGATGACGATGATGTGATTAATTTTATTTAGCTTTTCTTCTGCATGCGCAGTAACCGCAAATAACAGGCAGAAAACGATAAACAATAATCGCATAGAAAACCTAGTTCATTTGTTTTGGTAAATCGCTTGGGCTATCGAGTGAGAAAGCAGGGATCGTAATTTCGAGCGTTTTGTTTTCAGGCCCGCTGAAATAATAATAACCGGACATGATGCCGGAGGAAGTCGGGAGCATTGTACCGCTAGAATATTCATACACCTCGCCTGGGTTGAGCACCGGGGTTTCGCCTACAACGCCGGGGCCACGCACTTCTTTGACGAAACCTTTGGCATCGATAATTTTCCAATAACGGCTGACGAGCTGCACTTTTTGCTGACCGGTGTTTTGCATCCGCACGTGATAGGCCCAGGACCAATTTTCGGTATGGGGGAAGGATTGCGATTCGAGATAGATCGGGGTGACCGTTATTTCGATATCGTGGGTCGTGGCAGTAAAGCGGGCGGGGATTGAGATCATCATTTCTCTCTTTGCTAGGAGACCAGTATTGTATAACCTTACGCCGATGACAAGCGCGATCACACATTTTCCCAATCTTGAAGTCGTAACCGCCCTCGCGATCTTTCATTATTTGCTGTTATTCTGCCGCATTGGCTCGGCCATTATGCTGATGCCCGGCATCGGCGAAACCTTTGTGCCGCCAACCATTCGTGCGCTGCTTGCATTGTTTATCACCCTGGTTGTTTATCTGCCGCTGAAAGATACATTGCCGCCACAACCCGATAATCTCGCCCAGTTGTTCGGCCTGATTTGCACCGAAATTTTCATTGGCCTCTTTATCGGCAGCGCCGCCCGCATGTTACTCGCAGTCATGCATATCGTCGGCATGTTTGCCTCGCTGCAATCGGGCCTCTCTAACTCCGTATTTTATGACCCCAGCCAAGGCACGCAAAACGTCTCCGTCGGTACATTTTTAACCATGCTTTCGATCACCCTGCTGCTTGCTTCTGACATGCATCATTTTATGCTGCTCGGCATCATCGACAGCTACCACACTTTTAAAGCCGGAGACTTGCCGCCCGTCGGCGATTTTTCGGATTTCTCCGCCCGATTATTCTCCGATAGTTTCCGCGCCGCCTTTATGATTTCTGCCCCTGTAATGGTCGTCGGTTTTTTCATGTATGTCGCGGGCGGCATCATGTCCCGCCTGATGCCCAGCCTGCAGATTTTCTTCCTCATCGTCCCCGTTCAAATCGCCGTCACCTTCCTCATCATGGCCCTAACCCTTTCGGCAGGTATGATGTGGTACCTCAATTTCTTTAAAGAGGGACTTTCTAAGATTTTTGCTGTGGGGTAATTTCAATCGCTAGTGCATGAATTGGGTTATTCATCAAATCCTTAAGTAACCCATATATCTGCTGATGCGCCGCCACTCGGCTTAAACCCGCTAGTTTGGAGCTGGTGATTTTCAGCCGGAAATGGGTTTCGCCGCCGGGTTTGGCGCCGGCATGGCCAGCATGGAGGGCGGATTCGTCGATCACTTCACAGCTTGTCGGGGCCAGGGCCTCGCGCAGACGTGTTTCAATTATGTCTCTAATCATATGTTTTTAAGAGCAATATAACGCCCTGCTTGTCAATATAATTGCATCCTCGAAGCAGATGGCTATGCTGCCGCAGTTATGACTGATTCTACTATCGAAAAACCTTATAAAGATGACAGCCTGCAGTTATTAAACCGCCTGGCGCGCGAGCATCTTCATCGCCATGTGAAAGCATTGATTCAAGCCGTGCTCTGCATGTTAGTTGTTGCCGGCTCCACGGCTGCTCTTGCGTATATGATCCAGCCCGCGCTTGATCATATTTTCTTTCACAAAGATTCAACCATGCTGACTTTGATTCCCATAGTGGTCATCGCACTGTCTTTCCTCAAAGGTATCGCGACCTATGGCCAATCCGTCATCATGAAATCCATCGGCCAGCGGATGGTGATGGATTTACAGGTGAAGCTCTATTCCCATTTGCTCTACGCTGATATTGCGATGTTCAACGCCACCGCCTCCGGCAAATTGCTCTCGCGTTTTTCGAACGATATTTACATGATCCGTAAAAACGTGACGAGTGTGATCACGGGCCTTGCCCGCGAATTGGTTACATTAATCGCGTTGGTTGGCGTTATGTTTTACCAAAATTTCGAACTCTCGATGATTGCGATGTTGGTAATGCCGCTCGCGCTTTACCCAATGCGCCGCTTGGGCCGCCGTATGCGTAAAGTGTCTCGCAAAACACAAGAAGACCTCGCTAAATATGTTAGCCACTTAGATGATAGTTTCCAGGGCATCCGCATAGTCAAATCGCATGCGAATGAACAAGGCGAAATTAAACGTGCCGATAATATTATGAATGGCATTTTTGATTTGCTGATGAAGGCCATCCGCATCGAGTCGCTCCCTGCCCCTATTATGGAAACATTGGGCGGTCTCGCCATTGCGCTCGTCATTTGGTATGGCGGTTATCAAGTGATGGCGGGCGTTACCACCACGGGCGCCTTCTTCTCTTTCATCGCTGCAGTGCTCATGGCCTATCGCCCGCTTAAAGGTCTTTCCGGTGTGAACACCAATTTGCAAGAAGGCCTAGCTGCCATCAGCCGTATTTACGAAGTGCTTGATGTGCATCCGAAAATTACTGATGCACCAACTGCTGTTCCACTCGAAATTGCGAAAGGCAAAATCGAATTTGATAATGTGCAGTTTACTTATGAAGAAGGAAAACAAGCGCTTAAAAATTTGAGCTTCACCGCCGAGGCTGGAAAACGCATTGCACTCGTTGGCACCTCCGGTTCTGGCAAAACCACCATCATCAATATGATCACACGTTTTTATGATCCGGAAGCCGGCTCCATCCGCATTGACGATCAAGATATTCGTAGCGTCACTCTCTCGTCACTTCGTCAATCCATCGCAATGGTAAACCAAGAAGCGACATTATTCGATGATACCATCCGCGCCAATATCGCCTATGGCATGCCAAACGCCTCCGAAGAATCGATCATCGCTGCTGCTTATGATGCCGCCGCGCATGATTTTATTCTCGCTTTGCCACAAGGTTATGACACAATGATTGGCCAACACGGCATCCGACTTTCTGGTGGTCAGCGCCAGCGGATTGCGATTGCGCGCGCAATGTTGAAGAATGCGCCAATCTTATTGCTCGATGAAGCAACCTCTGCGCTCGATACGATTTCGGAACAACAAATCCAGCAGGCGCTCGATCGGCTAATGCAGGGACGCACCACAATTGTGATCGCGCATCGTCTTTCCACCATCGAACATGTCGATTGTATTTTTGTGGTCAAAGATGGCGAAATTATTGAATCCGGCACGCATGCTGATTTGCTGAAAAAACGCGGAGATTATGCAAAGCTTTATCACCGCCAGTTTGAGCGTCAGGCAGTGTTGCCGCATCAGACGGGGCTCGCCAGTGTTGTTTAAAATCGCCGCAGTTCTTATCCACGTCTATCTCAAGTTCGTATTTTTTACGAGCCGCTGGCATGTAAAAGGCTATAACGCCATTCTCGAAAATGCCAAGGCACGCAAACCACAAATTTATGCTTTCTGGCATGGCCGCACCACCATTATGCCTTCCCGAAGACCAAAAATGCAGGACACCTATCTCATCTCATCTCGCCACCGCGATGGGCAGTTAAGTTCACAAATTTTGCAAACCTTCGGCCTCAAAATAATCCACGGCTCTTCTCGTCGCGCCGGTTCCACCAAAGACCGCGGCGGCAGAGGCGCATTAATGGAATCGTTGCGTAAACTTCGCGCCGGTAACGCCGTTGCTATCACCCCCGATGGCCCGCGCGGTCCACACATGCGCGTTGGCGGCCACATCGTGACCATTGCGAAAATGACGGGTGCTGAAATCATCCCGATGAGCTTCTCCTCCAGCCGCGCCCATTTTTTTAAAAGTTGGGATCGACTTTTGCTCCCACTTCCTTTCGCCAATACCTATTATTTTATCGGCAAACCCATCGCAGTTCCGCGCGATGCAGATGATGAGACAATTGAAAAGATCCGCAAACAATTAGAAGTGACGTTGATCGAGCTTACTCTTTCCGCCGATACCGCCGCTAAGCGAAAAGAAATAGCGGAGCCTGCGCCCCTTGTATAAATTATACAAATATTTGACCGTAGTGCTCGAGCCGTTCATCTGGCTCTATCTCCGCCATCGCTTAAAAAAAGGCAAAGAAGATCCAACACGTTTCCGCGAGCGCTTCGGTTATGCCAGCATGCCCCGCCCACGCGGAAAATTACTTTGGATACATGCCGCCAGCGTAGGTGAAAGTCTTTCCGTATTACCTCTCATCGAACGAATCTGCGTGCGTTATCCCGAATATCATATTCTACTCACCACTGTTACCGTCACCTCCGCCAATTTGGTTGCAAGTCGCTTGCCCGTACGCGCGCTTCATCATTATTTACCCGTTGATGCGTTGCGCCCCGTCCGCCGCTTTTTAAACCACTGGAAGCCGGATGCAGCGTTATGGGTTGAATCCGAATTATGGCCAAATTTGCTGATGGAAACCCACGCCACCAAAGCGCCCATGCTGCTAGTCAACGCGCGCATTTCCGATAAATCATATGAACAATGGAAGCGTTATAAAACACTCGCCCAACAATTGCTGCCGTGCTTTGATTGTGTAATCGCCCAAACCGAGCGCGTGCAACAGCGCTTCCTAAAACTCGGCGCACCACGGGTCGAATATGTCGGCAATTTAAAATACGACGCACCCAAACTTCCATTCCAACAAGAGCAACTAGAGCTTCTCAAACGCGCCATCGGCACTCGCAAAATCTGGTTAGCCGCCAGCACTCATCCGGGTGAAGAGGCAATGATGATTGCCACCCACCGCGCACTCCAACAACAATTCCCTGACATCCTCACCTTCATCGCCCCACGTCACCCGAAAGAAGGTGATAATATTCGTTTACTTGCTGGCGCACATGCCGTGCAGCGCTCACTTAAAGAAGTTATTTTACCCGACACTGAATTTTACATCGCAGATACGCTCGGCGAATTGGGATTGTTTTTTGCACTTTCACCAATCGTATTTATGGGTGGCTCACTCGTCGCGCGCGGCGGCCACAACCCGCTCGAACCTGTGCGCATGGGCTGTGCAGTGATCACTGGCCCCTACATTCATCACTTCACCGAAATGTTTGAAGAACTCGACAATGTCGGCGGCTTAATCCGCAGCGCCGATCAATCCGCGCTCACCGTTGCGGTGGCCGATTTGCTTACTAATTCTGCAAAATTAAATACATTAAAACAAGGCGGCGCCAATGCGGTTGCCGCTCATCAAGGGGTGCTCGAACGTGTGCTGGGCATACTTGCGCCATTTTTGCATAGTGACAAAAAATGAACCTCGCATATGTAAATGGCCAATATCTTCCTCGTCTCGATGCTGCCGTATCGATCGAAGATCGCGGCTATCAATTTGCGGATGGCGTATATGAAGTTATCTGGCTAAAAAACGGAACACTAATCGATGAAGCCGCTCACTTTAAACGCCTCAAACGTTCGCTCAAAGAACTCTCGATCGCAATGCCAACCACCGAACGTGCACTTAGCATTATTACACACGAACTGATCCGCCGTAATCATGCGAAGCAGGGTGATTATATGCTCTATATCCAAATCACTCGCGGCACTGCACGCCGCAATCACCTCTTCCCAAAAGCGACACGTCCTTCGCTAGTGATGACTTTAACGCGCTTCACGCCACCTACTGAAGCTGAAATAAATAAAGGCGTCAAAATCATTACGCATCCTGATATTCGCTGGGGACGTCGTGATGTGAAATCAATCGCTTTATTGCCAAATATTCTCGCGCGACAAAAAGCTGGCGAAGCCGGTGCGCGTGAGGCAATGTTGGTCAATGGCGATACGGTGACCGAAGGCAGCACCGCGAATATATTTATTGTTAAAAGAGGCGTGCTCATCACTCACCCTGCCGATAATCAAATTTTAAATGGCGTCACACGGTTAGCAATTTTGGCACTCGCTGCAAAATTACAAATCAAAATTGAAGAGCGCGCGTTTACCACAAAAGAAGTGGCTGCCGCCGACGAAATATTTATATCCTCAACCACCGCCGGTGTATTGCCTGTTTCACAACTCGATGCGAAAAAAATTACTGTCGGGAAAATTGCATTGAAGCTTTATGCCGCCTATCAAGATTATGTGAGTGCACAATGTTAACCTATCCAAAACCAACCGCCGTATTGTTTGATTGGGATAACACGCTGGCCGATACCTGGCCGATTATTCACGAAGCGCTACACGCTACCTTCACCGCGATGGGGCAAACGCCCTGGACTGTGGAGCAAACAAAACAGAACACACATTTTTCATTGCGTGATGCGTTTCCAAACATGTTTGGTGATCGCTGGATGGAAGCGCGCGAAGTGTATTTCAGCACCTTCCTCAAAGTGCATTTAGAAAAATTGGCGATCCTGCCGCAAGCGGTTGAGATGTTAGAATTTTTGCGCAGCACGGGCGTGTTCATGGGTGTGGTGAGCAACAAAACCGGAAAATATTTGCGTGAGGAAGTGACCTATCTCGGTTGGGATAAATATTTTGATGTGGCGATTGGCGCGACCGATGCAGAAACGGACAAGCCTTCCGCCGCACCACTTTTGCTCGCACTAAAAGATAGTGGCATCAAGCCGGGCCAGCATGTCTGGATGATTGGCGATGCGATTACGGATATTGAGTGCGCATTTAATGCAAGCTGCACGCCGGTTTTTTATGGGCCATATCCGGTGCCGCTAGGTTATGCGGACACGCACCCACATCGCAAAGACTATTTAAAAACAATGCGCCACGTGGTAGATCATGATGAATTGCTTTTGTTATTCAAAGAGGTAGGCTTATGTGGAAGGTAATGCGTTGGTTATTAACTCTCGTACTAGTTGCGATTGTTGGAGCTGTGATTGCCGCACAATTCGTCACTTTGAACCAATTTAAAGATCTTGCCGCGCAAAAAGTGCGCCAAGCCACTGGCCGCAATTTAGAAATCGCCGGTGATATTAAACTTTCCTTCTATCCCGTTCTCGGTGCCAAAATCGAAAAAATTTCTCTGTCTAATATGTTGGGCGGTGAGAAGCCTTATATGGTAAGCGTCGAAAAAGTGATGATTGGCGTGAAACTCATGCCGCTAATTCATAAGCAAGTGGAGCTAGAGCGCATCATTCTGGATAAACCGATCGTCTATCTCGAAAAAAATGCTAATGGACAAGGCAATTGGGAATTCCCTAAAAATGATGAACCTGCAACGGACAATAAAACCAAATCCACCACACCACCTGTTCGTTTGGGCGGCATTGAGATAATCGACGGTACATTTTCTTACCGCGATATAAAAGCTAACAAAACCACCACTCTTACCAAGTTCAATTCCATCGCCAATGTGATTGATATGGATAGCTATGCGCGGGTAAATGCCAATGCGGAATTTAACGGCATACCAATCAAAATTGCGCTCGAGACGGATTCACCTTCAGCGCTAATGTCCGAAAAAGGCAGCTCGTTACATCTAGAGGCAACCGCATTTGGTATTAATAGTAAAATGGAAGGCAAAGTGGCCGTTACGCCAACGCATATTACCGTTGAAGATTTGCAGTTCGCCATCCAGCAAATTTTGGCGAAAGGAAAAATTGATGTCGCGCTTGGCGGTAACGTGCCGGTGGTGAATGCAACGCTCGATTTCGGCGTTGTGAATCTTGATCCGCTAATGGAAGCAGCAGCTGTGGCGCCTGCTGCCCCTGCACCAAACGCAACTTTGCCTTCTGAGGTGGCCACGCAGAAAAATAACTATATTGATCCATCGGTCTTTAAATCCGTTGAAGGTTCCTTCGCGCTTTCCGCTGAGGTAGTCCAAACTAAAGCCTGGAAAATTGTACAGCCTAAATTGCGGGCGAATATGGCGGGCGGTATTGTAGCCACCGCTGCTGCCGGGCAATTTTCCTCCCCGGCCCAATCGCCAATGAATATTACCTTTACGACGGCTGATTTGGTTGCATTGCTGCGGCCGGAGGGTGGCGCGTTTTCGATGACCGCGAAAGCTGCCGACAAGGATCTGTCCGCACAGGGAAATCTGGCATTAATTCCAGGTTTGGTTGCGCTTACCAATGCGAATATCAAATTTAATGACCAAGCTATTAATGGCCGTGTCACGCTTACTGAAAAGGCTGGCGATCAGGCACTGGATGCACAAGTGGAACTGGAAAAAAATGGTCAGCAATGGAAGATTTCGGCTAAAACTCCGGCATTGCAGAAATTAATGCAGCCTGAAGGGGCGGCGGTAGAAGTGGCACTGGAATCCGGTTCGCAGGCGGCAGAAGTGAAGGCTAATTTCAGCAATGTGGATCAAGTCATTAAATTGAATCCGCTCGTGCTTACGTTAAATGGCGGCACCGGCAAAGGCTATATCAGCTTCGATCAAAAGGCGACTATCCCAATGCTGACGGTCAATCTCGATTTCCCGACATTGGATTTAAACCCATTACTTTCATTCGCAGAGCAGCCAGAGACTGGCAAAGCGGTAGAGCCTGCTGCAGCTGCACCGGCCTCCAAGGAAACGCCATTACGTAACTTAAATGCGCAGATCAATTTAAAAGCAGCGCAGTTAAAAGCAAAAAACCTGCAGGTGAGCAATGTGGATTTAAATGCGTCGCTCAAAGATGGTATATTGAATGCAACTTTGGCGGATGTAGGTTTATATTCCGGCAAGGCCAGCTTGAAAGCTCGAGTCGATGGCAATACATCGGAGCCACAATTCACCATCAATACCGAAGGTAATGACGTCAATATCGGCAGTTTGTTGATGGATGCAATGCAGAGCAATATTTTTGCGGGTATTGGCCATTGGAAAGCGGATATCTCAGGCAGCGGCACAAAAACACCGGCGCTTTATAGCTCACTCAAGGGCCGAGGCGATATCGAACTTAAGCAAGGCGTTATTCGTGGCATGGATTTATTCCAGTTAATGTCCGCTGTCCGTGGCGATTTTGCGAGCAAAGCAAGTGATCAAACCAATGAAGTGAACGCTAAAGGCAGCTTCACGATGGCGCAAGGCGTGCTGGAAAATAATGATCTAGTCCTGCAATCACCCAATATTGAAGCGGCCGGACAAGGCAAGATTTCACTGCCACACTGGGAAATTGATTACCGCTTCTCGCCAAAAATCGGTGAGCGTCGCAAAGCCGGCGAAGGTGAGAAGTTTGTGGGCCAGAATATTCCTGTGTTGATCCAAGGCTCGCTCGATCATCCAAAAATTGGGCCGGATCCAAAAGCGCTGATCGGCACCGGTCTTGAAATGCTAAAAGGCGTGAAAGGTGTGAATAAATATCTTGCACCGCTGGGTCTGGGTGGTGAGGCAGAGCAGCCAGCGACTGAAGGTGCAACCGAAGTTCCGGCCGATGGCACTGTACCTGCCGCAGAGCAAGAGGCGCCTAAAAAGAAGAATAAATTCAACCCGCTGAATAGTTTGAAAGACCTGTTCTAAAAGCGGTCGTTTTTCATTCTTGGCCCGGAACGATTATTGTGCGATACAAAAAAAGCCTTTTAATCAATGGGGGTTTTTGCTAATTCTCTATTACGGTCATGTAATGATCTGTTTCGCCATATCTATAAACGGAGGGTTTTAATGCAACGATTTTTCAAAAAAATGAATCCGGCAGCCGCCTTTTTGGCACTTGCCGCAATTCTGTTCACCCCACTAGCCAGCTTCGCACAAGCAGCTGCTAAAACGCCAGTCGCTGATACTGGCGACACCGCTTGGATGCTCACTTCCACGGTATTGGTATTATTAATGATCATCCCAGGCCTCGCGTTATTCTATGGTGGTCTCGTTCGCCGCGAAAATATACTGGCTGCTTTGATGCAAACTTTCGCTACCTGCTGCGTGGTAAGCGTTCTCTGGGTGGTTGTAGGTTACAGCCTCGCATTCACCAGCGGCTCTAGCTTCATCGGCGGCTTTGACCGTTTCATGGGCGCCGGCATTGAACTTGGAACCTTAAGCGGTACGATTCCTGAATCCGTGTTCTTGGTGTTCCAGCTGACCTTTGCTGCTATCACCGTTGCGCTGATCTTCGGCTCCGTTGCTGATCGCATCAAATTCTCTTCATTGCTGTGCTTTGCATCGCTCTGGTTGCTCTTCGTCTATGCTCCAATTGCCCACTGGGTATGGGGTCCTGAAGGCTTCCTCGGCGGCACAGGTGTTGCAGACTTTAAAGGCTTCCTCGGCTTTGGTCCGTTCATCGACTTTGCTGGCGGCGCTGTAGTGCATATCAACTCCGGTATTGCCGGTTTGGTTGCTGCTATCGTGCTAGGCAAACGCACCAAAGGCATTCCAAAAGAAGCGGGCAACATGGCTATGTGCGTCATCGGCGCATCCTTGCTGTGGGTAGGCTGGTTCGGCTTTAATGCTGGTTCGGCTGTCACTTCCGGCGGACGTGCGGGCATGGCAATGCTTGCCACACACACCGCAACCGCAATGGCTGCTATCACCTGGATGTTCGCAGAGTGGATCTCTGAGGGCAAACCAAGCGTTGCTGGCATTGTTACTGGTGCTGTGGCTGGTCTGGTTACGATCACCCCTGCTTCCGGCTTTGTCGGCGTTGCGGGTGGCTTGTGGATCGGCTTTGCTGGTGGTTTAGTCTGCTACCTCGCTTGCACCAAAATCAAAGCCAAATTCGGCTATGACGATTCGCTCGATGTGTTCGGCGTCCATTGCGTCGGCGGTATCGTTGGTTCGATCCTGACCGGTGTATTCGCAGTGAGCGCTATCAGCGGCGTGCCAGGCGCACTCGAAGGCAACAGCAAACAGCTGATTGCTCAGATCGTCGGCAGCTTGGTCGTACTCGTCTATTCAGGCGGAATGACCTACATCCTGCTCAAAGTCACCCAACTCTTCTTCGGCCTGCGCGTCAGCCCAGAAGTCGAGAAAAAAGGCTTAAGCGTAGAGTTACATGGCCAAACCATGTAAGCTCTAACGAGCTTAAAAACGAAAAGGCCCGGAGCAATCCGGGCCTTTTTTTATGCCTTCCGGGATTAGAGATTTGCTTTAAGCATCCGCAATGAAACTTGCTTTGAGCATTGGCTGGATCTTAGTCGCCGCGACTTTGCTTGTTGTGGGTGGCATCTATACTGCTATTGGCGGCGCGATGCTGATAGGATTTATCTGGATTTCGTAACCCAAACAGTTTTTGGCAGAACCCATTCTTCTTCCTTCGACGTGCCACTATGGTAAGGCGGATCGATATCAACAATATCTTGTAAAATAAACCCCTGCTTTTGTTTTATTTTGCTCGAAGGAATATTGCCTATAGCGTTGTTCGCCCTGATTTCCGTTATATCGGTTGTACTAAAAACATAGTTATTGAGTGCATCTGCTGCCTCCGTTGCCAACCCTTTTCCCCAATACTGTGGGTCTAGAACAAATCCCCGTTCGGCATAGATGGTGTCTTTATCCTCATGGCGCTCATATCGAATGCTGCCAATTACTTTATCACTACCATGCAGCCTTATCGAAAAAGAGTGCCAGGCAGGATTCTTCGCCACCTCTTTCAAATGTTGCTCGGCGCCATTTTCTGGGTAAGGCCAAGGTACCGGTGGGCGCAGCCATTTGATAATTTCCCAATTGTTGAAATAGGCCTGAATATCAGCTGCATCTGATAATATCGTAGGCTTTAGAGTGAGGCTTTTGGTAGTTATCATCGGGCAATCTTAGCCCGGCAAAAGTGATTTGAAAAGTGGCGGGAGTGACGGGACTTGAACCCGCGACCTCTGCCGTGACAGGGCTATCTGAGCCTAATCACGCCAAATGTCTTAAAGAACAATCATGCACCATAATATCAGATTAAGCCTTGATAATAAAGGGCTTAACAAAAATCGGCAAGTGATATTGTGGTTTACCATTGTACTCTAAAAGACACTGCGTTATGGTTTTTTTGGACTTCATTTGGACTTCAGAAATATGCGCCTCACAAACACGCTAGTCGGCAGTTTACCTAAGAAAGACAAGCCATACGATGCCCGTGATGAGGATTTAACAGGCTTTTTGGTGCGCGTCCACCCGACAGGCAAGAAGGTCTATTATCTGGAATATCGCAATAAGGAAGATGGTAGAAAGCAGAGATATAAGCTCGGCAATCATGGAGCTATCACCACACCTCAGGCGCGTGAGACGGCAAGCATAGAGGCGGGTAAGGTCGCACAGGGTGAGAATATCCAGCAGGTGAAGAAGCAGAATAAAAAACAGGATGCCGCAAAGAAAAGCCGAACGCTCCAGTTGTTTATCGAAACCCGATACGAAAAATGGACGCTGACGAATCTGAAATCTGGTAAGACTACTATCAACCGCATTAAGACCCAGTTTGCGGATATGATGGAAAAACCACTGGAAGATATAGACCTATACACAGTTGGAGAGTGGCAATCTGAACGCCTAGAGGAAGAAACCTCACACGCCACCATCAATCGTGACCTGACTTGCCTAAAAGCGCTGTTATCGAAAGCAGTAGAATGGGAAATTATAAAAGAGCATCCGCTGGCAAAGCTGAAGCCGCTAAAGGTGGATGCTCACACCAAGGTGCGGTTTTTGGATGAAGACGAAGAAGCGGCGTTGCGTACTGCGCTAGACAAACGCGAAGAACGCATACGAACGGCGCGGGAATCACACAACGCATGGAGTAAGGAGCGCGGCTATCCACTAAAGCCTGATATTCCAAAAGATGCTTTTGCCGATCACCTGAAACCGATGGTTCTACTGTCACTCAATACAGGGATGAGGCGTGGTGAGTTATTCGGGCTTAAATGGGAGGATGTCAACCTCACGCAAAACATTCTGACCGTGATAGGCGACAACGCAAAAAGCGGCAAGACTCGCCATATACACCTAAACTCAGTAGCGATAAGTGCCCTTAAACAGTGGAAGAAGTACCGCGACAAATCTCCGCTTGTGTTTCCTGCTAAGGATGGTGAGAGGTTAAATAATGTGAAAAAGTCGTGGGGTAAATTGTTAAACGATGCGGGCATCACCAACTTTCGCTGGCACGATATGCGGCACGACTTCGCCTCTAAACTGGTAATGGCAGGGGTTGATTTGAACACGGTGCGTGAGCTACTAGGACACGCCACTATACAGATGACTTTGCGTTATGCTCACCTCGCCCCAAAACACAAAGCAGATGCAGTAGAAAGGTTGGTGAAGTAATATGGGATGGAAACTAAAACCCGCTGAATATTCAAGCGTTGAGGCGTATGCGAAAAAACACGGTATCCCCACAACAGAAGTCCTATTCTTGGCTTCACGGCAGGAAATTGACATCGGTTTTCTAAACGAAAAGGAGTGTCGGGCAAAAACCGGAATCATCGAATACGAAGAAGGCATTGGTTACTACTTGTGTCAGGAGCCGGAATATGAGGATGCAATGTGTGCGGAGCCTATTCTTACCATTCCGGCCAACAGCCCTATTTATATTTACTACAGCCATATCTCTGAGTTGATAAATCACGGTGGCACGACCGTACGCTTTATAAAGTTTGATATAGCTCCCTATTCAAGTGAGGATGGTTTGGAATATCAAACTACGTTTGCAGAATTGATGGAGCCTGTAAAAATACAGGCAGGCGGCCTGATGGTGATTACCCAGAAAGCCAGACTTATTAAAAAAATTGAAAAAGAAGCTACGAAGGATCAAAAACCAAAGCAAGGCAAGCCATCAAAAGGGCATGAAGTAATAATGCAGGAGCTAAGACGTAGAGGGGAGGCAGGATTACTAAAATCGAATGTCACGGATGAAGCCAATCACCTACATAATTGGTATGAAGACTTGCTCAACAAAATGGGTGAAGATATTAAGAAAAAATTACCAACATGGGAAACCATACGCGATAACATCTCAAAAGATTTTTATAAATATCATGAGTCGATAAAGCAGACAGAGCCTTTGAAAGCACACAAAAAGAATGAAAATACTGAAGAATAATAAGACGATTTATTAGCCGATTTTCTAGCCGATATACTATTTAATAGAACCTATAAAGCAGGGTTGGAGTTCCCTTTTTAGTTGTGCCTAAGATGACCCCCAGTTCACAAAACTCTGGAGGTATTATGGAACTTCTTTCAACAACGTCATTATCGCAAAAGACACCCACAATCACGCCAATGCTTCTAACCGAAGAAGAGGCAGCAGCGTACACATCTTTTAGTCGTTCTTTTTTACGCAAGTGTAGAATGACAGGGGCGGCACAAAATGGCATCCCGCAACCGAAGTTTATAAAAATCGGCAAGAGGGCTATCCGCTACCTAAAGTCGGATCTGGATGAATGGATTTCAAACTTCCAGCGAGTCGAGCATCTAGCCGCACTCGAAAACTAATCACCAAAAAAACAATCAGCTTCCCAAGGCAGGAGGGGTATCATCACCGCCATAAAAGCAGAGGGCTACCTCACCCTACGCGCTATATCTGAACAGCTTAACCAGCGCGGAATACCCTCCCCAGAAGGCAAAAACTGGCATCTATGCAGTGTGCATCGGTTGGTGCAGCGGCTTGGTTAGTGGATTGTAATATAATAACAAAATAACAGGCATCAGCATTTTTTAATAATTTTACTAACATTAACGATATGTTAACCTTTGTATGAAAGAATGGGTAAAGTCCAATAAAGCAATCTACAATAAATAAAAACACATGAAGGGGAAAGATATGGCACTAGACTCAGCAAAAACCATCCTTGATAAACAACCAAACACCCCTTTGGGTGGTGCTGAAATTGACACATTACAGCCAGTAGATTTATTCGGTGTAGAAGATGCTAATGGTCAAAAACAATTTTTCTCATTTGGTAAGCAGCCGTTGGCTACACGTGATGCAGGTAAAGGAGAAAAAATCGGTGTTGTAGGTGCAGGTGATGTGTGGGACAAGTTCATACTTCCTACAATCGTGCAACGCGGAGCCGAGGCTTATGTATACGACAAGAAGTTTGAAGCATCTTGCTGGTTAGAGAAGGATTCTAGCTTAGCACCCGATGAAGCAGAAAAAAACGCGGCACAAGAGCGCGAGCGTTTTCAAGCCCTTATAAAAAAAGCTGGCAAGCAGGATAGCATCCATATGGTGCAGGGTGGCGTAGGTAATATGCCCAATGACTTGAGTTATGTTATGGTGCTTACCCCACCCTCAAGTCACCTACCAGTGATAAAACAGGTTATGAAAAGTGGTGTTCCTATCGTTGTTGAGAAGCCTTTAGTAGCTACATCAGCGCAAGCAGATGATTTAGCCAAAATACTGACAGAAACACCATAACCGCTTTACTGCATTGACTGGCAGGTTATGCACGCACTTCCCGTTTTGGCGGCCAGTGGGCTTAAAGTGCCGTTTGCTGATACACTTCAAACAGAAGTTCAAAATGCTGCTGCTTATGCGAGATTCCAGCAAGCATTCGACTTAATGAATGTCAAAGTGATTGATGCGCGGTTTGTAGAAGGCGGAGAAAATCAGCTTGGCGATATTGAGGCTGCCATGAAAAAACGTCCTGAGCTTTTCGACTACGAAAAAGGAGGCGGTATGTTGTTCGACTTGGCAGTACATCCTTTGAACGTACTCGCAACGCTCGGATTTAACTCTACTGGTGTAGATGAAGCCTTTCTTGGAAAGCCAAAGAAAGATGCCAATGGCAACTTCATGGCGGGTGTTTATGAGCGGTTTGGCAAAGAAGATGGCACTAAAACAGGCGAAACTTATGGTCGTGCCTTTATGCGTATGGGCATTGAAGGTGGTGGGCAGGATATAAAAACTACCATCGAAGCTGCGAAAGGAGCCGCCTCTAATGATGGGCGACTGATACTTAACGATGGTAAATATGAGTTGCGGTGGGAGATGTTTCCAAATGAAAAAAGCGGCATAGGAAGCAAGCTAGAAATTAAGGAATTGGCTACTGGAGAGGTTATTGCCACTTCAACGCTTGCGGCGGATTGTTATGCTTTAATCATGCAAGACATTAGCAACTTTGTAAAAAGCGGAAGCAAAGATGCACCATACTTTCCTGAACACAGAGATATGATACACGCGATTGCCGCTATCCATACACTGGCGCGTAGTCAGACAATTTCGACTGGCGAAGAAGTAAGACAACTCAAAATCGATGAATTAAAGGAGGTTGCTATGAATCAAGATAATACTCCACGGAGTGTGCCTGTAAAAAATATGAGCATAGACAGCACCCTTCCAAAAGATTGGAAAGATGGAACATTTGTTGGTCGTATCATGCTGCCAGAAGGTCCTGCGATAGTACGCCTAGAAACAGATGGTACTTTGACAGACATCACCCAGAGTTTCCGTACTATGAGTAAGTTGTGTAAAGAAGAAGACCCTGCGGCATCAGCAAAGGCTGTCACAGGTAGAACTATTGGTAAACTTGAAGATATTCTAAAAAATACATCAGAAGATCCAACCTCGCGTAATAAACCTCGCCTGATTTCGCCTATTGATTTACAGACAGTGAAAGCAGCGGGTGTGACTTTTGCTGAATCACTGATTGAACGTGCCGTAGATGAAGCAACAGGTAGAATACCGAATGACCCCGCTGGAGTAGTGGGGCCAAAACAACAAAAGAAAGATGAAATACGCCAGCAACTCAGAAGTATGCTAGGAGAAGATATTTCGAAGATAAATCCGGGTTCACAAGAAGCACTTGCCTTATTAGACCACATTACTAAGCCAGTCGAAGAAGGTGGTCTTGGTCTTTCAAAACACTATTTTGCTGTAGGATTGGGAGAGCTGGCAGAAGTTTTCACAAAAGCAGACACCCTTGCATCTGTGGGCAGCGGCGTTGCGGCTGGATTTCTAGACGATGCAAAGTATGGGTTAAACAATCCAGAGCCAGAAGTCGTGCTTATCACCTCCCCGACCAAAGACAATAAGGGAGGAAGAGTGGTTGGTGCGGCACTAGGTAACGACATAAACCACAGGACGATTGAAGGAAAGTCAGCTCTTCTGCTTGGTGAATGTAAAAATCAGAATGGAACTTGTGCTATCGGTCCTTTTATACGTCTCTTTGACAAGAGTTTTTCGCTAGACGATGTTCGCAAAATGGAAGTCAATTTGCACATTGAAAACAGTGGAAAGCAAGTGTTTTCTGGCACAAATAACATGGCTGAAATTAGTCGTGAACCACAATCTCTTGTTGACCAAATGTACGCAGAAAATAAAAGTTATGGCAGTGGGGCAGTGCTTTTCTGTGGCACTACCTGTGTTCCAAAAACACGAGATGACGGGACAGATTTTACACATCGCAAAGGGGATGTTGTCAGCATTACATCAGACAAACTTGGTTCTCTGAGAAATGTTATGCAACATTGTACTGATATTCCACAACCTGAGTTTGACCTTGATTCTCTGTCTGAAAACCATGCCAAACGCAATTTGTTCACATCCAAGGGGTCATTACAAGAATTGATGGGTAGTCGTAGATCTGAATCTCTGCCTACATATCTTTTGTAAAAGGGATGGTGCTTCTGTTCCCAGCAAGGGAGTAAGCTATCAGTTATAGGCGATGATTTTGTTGTGATGCTGAACATATAGTCGTGTGCACCAGCAATCTTTTCCTAATTTCCCCCTTGTCTTTAACAGTCAATCCCCTATCGTTTCATTGAACAACCAAGCGGTTGTTTTGGAGCTTCAAACTCCATCAGGGCGGCTGACATCGGCCGCGAATGATGTCGTCTTCCGACCTTTATGGCCGGAGTGCGATAATGCATGTCCAGCCTTGCGGTAAAGATTATCGCGGTCATCCCTGATGATTTTGAAGCTCCGGCTACCAGCACAATTCCGTGTTGGTGGCTTGGGGCTTAATCAATCGGGGGGCGAAATGACATCACTGCTTATATTAGTACTTTCCATCAGTCTTATTGTCGGCACTATTGCCGTATTTGTGGATTTGCCCACATTAAAAATCACAACACGCACACAGGGTAAAGTCATTGCGGGTACTTCTTATCTGCTGCTGTTATTACTCGCGCCTGATGGTACAAAATACGGTCTTTTAGTGATGCTCTGCATGTCATCCATTCTTATTGGATTGTTAAATCTTGTCTATCCTTGGAAGCGGATAGGCATCCATACCCGAAAAACAGCAGGGTACATACTTCTCTTCGCACTCGTGCCTATGCTTGCTACAAATGCTTTTGAAACACAGGATGGGGTTAGAATGCTCAGCTATAAAGCCGAGCAGCAGCGAACCGATAAAGTTGCGATAGAAAAGAAACGGCAAGAAATGCTGGCGCAGGAAGAAAAGATGAAGCTGGAACAGCCTGAAGCCTATGCAAAAATGATGGCGGATAAAGAGGCAGAAAGTCGTACACAACTAGCGAAGCAGAATGAGGTTAGCCAAAAAGAAGCGATGACACGTCAGAAAGCGGTAGATAGCCAAGCTGCTGTAGTGAGTACGATTGTCGTGGTTTTGTTTTTTGCTCTTATCGCTTGGATAGGTTGGCTCGGTTCAGCGATTAAAACCGAGATTTTGGCTGGAGATTTCAAAACGGGTATCGCTCCTATTTACCACATTCCATTCAAGGGGAAGTACATCACACTGAAAAGCTCCGATGGTGGAACGAAGATGCTAAAAAAGTGGAAAGTCGAAAAAATATCACTGTCGGAACTGGATGCAGTAGATGAGGTTACGAAAGAGAATGAGAAAAAGTTTGGTGGTTCGCTAGGGGCAAGCTTGGTTGGTGGTGCTATTTTCGGTGGCGCAGGATTGTTAGCAGGAGCATTATCTGGTGGAAGCAAAACCAAGATAGCTTTCGCAGCCACATTCAAGGATGGCCGCAGGTTTCTAGGCACAGTAGATGGCAAAGAGTTTTTGGTGTTAAAAGCGGCAGCCTTCAAATGAGCCACAAAGTTTCGCACCTCATACTGCTAACGATATTGCTTTCAGCCTGTCAGAACATAATGCCAAGCGATAAAGGCTACTTGTATGGCACAGCCAAGGTCATTGATGGTGATACATTGCGGGTGGCTGGGGCTGATATAAGGTTGTTTGGCATTGATGCACCAGAGGTGAGTCAGACCTGCACCAGAAGAGGCGTGGAATGGTCATGTGGTGAGGTGGCAAAAAAACGCATGATAAAGTTAGCAGAAGGTAAAGTCGTGCGCTGCAATACCAGAGGCCGTGACTCACGCTATCGCCGCCCCGTGGCAGTGTGCTGGCTTGGTGGTAAAGAGCTGAACCGCATGATGGCGGCTGAAGGTCTGGCAGTAATAGATGAACGCTACCCCACCGATTATCAAAAAGAGCAAGCAGCAGCCCGCAAAGCAAAACGTGGTGTTTGGGCTGGAGAGTTTGAGCAGCCTAAAGATTGGCGGAAACAGAATTAACGACTTACGGACTTTGTTAGTATATGTTATATAAGGTTAATTATGGCAAAGGCTGGAATAAAACATAAAGACTATAAAAAGCCTCCTATTAAAGAGGCAGTTATAGAGGTGCGCTTTACTGACAGCCTAAGTAATGCTGCCTTAGAAAAACTAGTCTTAAAGCTGAAATCTAAATTCAGCGTCCAGAAGATGGAAGAGTTTGGGATAAAAATATCCCACGAACAAAAGTCTGGGGTAAAAACAGAGCCCTTAAAAACAAGGCTAATCGGTTATAAATTGATTGAAAATGCTGACAGCACGAATGTGGTGCTGCTTAAACATGATGCTTTTTCTATCTCGCAGCTTGCTCCTTATCGCGGATGGGCTGAATTTTTAGAGAACTTTAAGAAATACCACGACATTTATACACATAAGCAGCATAAGAAAATAAGTAGAATAGGCGTACGTTTTATCAATAGAATTGATATTCCAGCGAGTGGAAACAAGATTGAGCTTGAAGATTATTTCAATGTCTTCCCAACACTTCCTAAGAAGGATTTTCCGGACTTTAATCGTTATGTGGTTCAAACCACATCACTTCTCGATACAGAGAAATTGTTGACGATTAACGCTTATAGCTATAACGAAGATACGCCACTTATAGACCACTGTTCTATTGTGTTGGATATAGATATTGGGCAAATAAATAATCTGCCACAGAACTCTACAAAACTATATCAAGTGTTAGAAGAACTAAGAGAAAAGAAAAACTTTTTCTTTGAAAAACTGATTAAACCTCAATCCAGAAGGTTATTCAAATGAGTGCATTAGCCCGCTCCCCTTTTTTAAAGCAACAGTCTTCGTCCAAGTCTGAGGTAATATCGTCGAGTATTTATTCAAACTATCCTGACAATTTAGAATCTACTAACGCCACAGGAAAGCCAGAAGAGCCTACCAGAACAGAAGAATTAGAAGACCCTTCAACGGAAGAAAGAGTGCTATGTAATCGCGCTGAATTAAAAATCATCGCCTCCATATATGCATTGCAACATATAGAATCAAAGGTGCGGACTCAATTGTTTAACCAAATAGATTGGTTGCTTAGTCCTGAAAACTGGGAAGACGAAGATAAGCTAGCTAATAAAGATTCGTTTAAAACGCTGATTAAATTCATACTTAATTTCCATCCTACCGAAGCTCCTTATTTGGGGTTATCTTCAGAAGGTAATTTACTCGCTGAATGGCGACAAGAATCAAACAAGTTATCTCTTGAATGCCTTCCACAAGAGAAAACAAAATGGTTCGTTTCTTGCACAATTGATGGTGAAGGAGAGAGAGCCAGCGGGGAAGCTCCATCTTTGCGACGTTTGCTTAACTTGTTAGAGCCGTATAAAAAAGTGGGTTGGTTTAATGAGTCAGAAAAACATACCTGATAGCGATAATGTATTGCGATGGGCGAAGAATGCACATCTGGTCAAAAATCATGATGGAAAGGTTATCGGCTGTTATCATGTCCTATTCACATTGCGTACAGACCAAGAATTTATAGACCGCAAAGGTAAAAAAGAGGATTTCTTATCTGTTAACTGGTTAGAGTATTTTACTGGCACCCAAGACGAGCAGCTCAACGCAGCAGTGAGTGAGTTTAAATCCAAAAGAGGGAATAAACTTCCGAAAAACTCTTATTTCACTCAACTTAATGTTGGAGAGCTCAAAGAACTCTGCCTCAAGCATTCGGCCAAAGTCAGGGTAGTTCACGAATCAACAAAAGACAGCCACAGTGCGATTAGACAGTTACCCCAAGACAAAACTATGCTTTTTGATGATTTATGCACGGCGGCTTCTAAGAGCCTAATACCAGCCACTAAGTTTGCTTGCAAGTAAACCCACTCGTTATGATTGCTTGTATAGAAGCAAAACCTTAACACCTGATATTCAATGCTAATATAACAAACTTTTATGCAACTAGTTGCAAAATGTGTATTCTGATAGAAACTCCACGGAGGAACGGAGGCAGAAATGAAAAATCAAAACAACCATCGCCCTACCTTAAACAAGCGTATTGTGGTGGACGCAGAGCTTGCGAGAAAGCTACTTGCGTTCAAAAACGGCTGTAAATCTGGTGAGTTTGATAAGAAAGTCGAAAAAAAGTTCGGCATCAAAAGACGTAAGGCACGGTATGTGCTGCAAATTGCAGACAAGCTAAAGGAATCGGAAATAGCATGGGAAAAGGTTGGGCACTTGGGGTGGACAAAGCTAAAAGAGCTTGCGCTGATTATAACCAAAGAGAATGTTGATGAGATAATGAAAAAACTAGCAGATGCTAACATTGATACAGTGAAGAAGTTTGTCCGCCAATATGATGGGGATAGTAAGCAGGTGGTCGAACCAGTAAAAACCATGTTGCTCACATTATCACCTGCTCAGTATGACGCGATAAAGAAAACTTTGGAGCGTATAAAGGTAAAGAAACTGGACGGCAACGGCGAAGCACTAGCCGCACTGTGCAAATCTGCCGAGCTAACGCACAAGCGAGCCAACAAAACCAAGTGATGCCCCGCCTTAGGCTGCTTTCCATGCCCGTCAGTCAATAGGGGTGATACTATCAGCCACCCAACTACCCGAAGGCAGCATTACGGCGGGTGATAGGTTAAAAAGGGATAATGATTTTATGGTGCATGGAGCGACACCTGAATGCCCTGCCGTTTTTATTTTTTGGACTTCATTTGGACTTCAGTCACTTTTTCATTTTCTGATTTTTATCTCAAAATCTGCTGAAAGTGACTGTGAGAGTGGCGGGAGTGACGGGACTTGAACCCGCGACCTCTGCCGTGACAGGGCAGCGCTCTAACCAACTGAGCTACACCCCCACAAATACGCCCATAAAAAGCGGCGGGGAGCGGGTTAATTCCCACATTTTCAGGGAAATGACAAGGAGAAAATGTAATCTCTAGCGTTACCCGCCGTGAATAGACCAATGCCCCGTATTAACTAAGGAAAATTAATCGTTCGCTTTCAGGGTTTCCAGGCGTTGTTTGAGCTGATCCAGCAGGTAATCCATGCCTTCGCGAGAAACAACCGAGCCAAACTCCGAACGCTGGGTATTGATCAGGCTTACACCCTCAGAGATGATGTCGATCACATGGAAGGTGCCTGCATCTTCCCGCACGCGGTAATCAACGCGGATAGGGGCTGCGTTAGCGGAAAGGATATTCGTTTTGACCAGATATTCCCCTTTGCCGTGGCTTTGGGTTTCCGCCAGCTCGAATTTTTGGCCTTTGTATTCTTTGAAGCGTGGAACATAGCTGCGGATTAAGAATTCATGATAAATATCGTCGTATTTCTTTTTTTGAACCGGGGTTGCGGTTTTGTAGTATTTACCAAGCACAAAGCGACCAATCCACTTGGTATCCACTGTTTGCTCGAATAATTTGATCAGCTTGGTTTGCTTAGTACCCTGATCGATTTTTTTGTTAGAAATAATCTCAAGCACTTTATTGCTGACACCTAATACATAGGTTTTTGCTTCCTTTTCACCCGCTTGCGCCGAAGAAGCCGCCGCCAAGGCAATCACCATCAACACTGACCAGAGATATCGTTTCATAAAACCTACTATCGTTAACATGTTAGAATTTGCGTTCAGCGCTGCCGTTGGTAATCAAATCTGCACGGCGTTGCAGGAATGCGCTGCGGTATGTGGCATATGGATCAATCGCCGATTCGTCGATTTGATCGGTAATATCCAATATAGTCGAACGATAATGAATGCCTTGGCCAATTGCGAGACCATAGGTAATAGCATCATTATCAATATAGCTGACAGGGTTGGTAAACCAATCCACCACTTTGCCTGCGCCGTCACGGGCGGAGGAAGGGCCAAGCACCGGCAACACCAAGTAAAAACCAGGGCCTGAGCCATAATGACCCAATGTTTGACCAAAATCTTCCTGACGATAAGGCAGATTCATGTCTTTGGCGCGATCCCAGAATCCAGCAACGCCAAACGTAGTGTTCACCACGAAACGACCCAGCGTATCTGCAGCTAAACTAGGTTCACCTTGGAGCAAAATATTTAAGAAATTGATCGGCTCCGCCAAGTTGGTGAAGAAATTGCCAATACGGTCGCGGCCATAATCAGGTACAACTTTACGGTACGTCCAGGCGAGCGGGCGAATGACGCCTTTATCGAGATATTTGTTAAAGAAGAACACACCACGGTTCACGGTTTCCAGCGGATCATATTCCGAGGGCTCTTGCGCAAACGCGGGTATAGCGACTGCAAGCATGGTGATGAAAGAAAACCGGAGGATGAAGCGGCTTATCATGTAAAATTACCTAAAATAGAGTATATAGATTTTATGCTTAGTTGAACAGGGGTAACAAAACAAGTTTCCTTTATATAAAACTATTGCTTTTTATGGGTTTTTTATATTCCTTTTGCATCCCTGTTGCAAAAAAGTCACTTTGTTTTTCGACCACTTACCACTAAAGAATGAGAGTATGACCATCACCACCCTAAACCGCAAACTTGCCGAATTTGAACCACCGAAAGATATCGCGGTTTCGTTCGAATTTTTTCCGCCAAAAACGCCCGAAATGGAGGAAAGCCTATGGCATTCTGTTAAAAAGCTAGAGCCACTTTCCCCGCGTTTTGTCTCGGTGACCTATGGCGCCGGCGGCAGCACCCGTGAGCGCACCCATAAAACCATCAAGCGTATCCTAAACGAAACCAATTTAAAGCCCGCCTCACACCTGACGTGTGTGAACGCAACCAAGGAAGAAATTAAGAATATCGCTCAAGATTATTGGAATATGGGCGTCCGCCACATCGTGGCCCTGCGCGGCGATGCACCAAACGGCGCAGGAAGATATGAACCAACCCCTGGCGGTTATGCGTATGGCGCTGATCTGGTAAAAGGCCTGCGCGAAATTGCTGATTTCGAAATCAGTGTCGCTGCTTACCCTGAAACACATCCTGAAGCTTTAAGCGCGGAAGATGATCTCGATCACCTTAAGCGCAAGTGTGATGCCGGTGCCACGCGCGCAATTACCCAATATTTCTTCGATATCGATCACTTTCTGCGGTTCAAAGAACGCTGCATCAAAGCAGGTATCACCATTCCGATCGTGCCCGGCATTTTACCCATTCACCATTATAGCCAGATGGTCAAATTCAGTGTCATGTGTGGCACCTCCGTTCCAACATGGCTTACGGATTTGCTGCAACCACTGGATAGCGATCCGGAAATCCATCGCTTAATCTCGATTTTGATCGCTGCGGAACAATGCCGCCTGCTTGCCGAAAATGGCATTAATGAATTTCATTTCTATACCTTAAATCGGGCAGAGCTTACCTATGCAGTCTGCCATTTGCTCGGTATCCGCAAACCATGAAATTTTTCCGTTTCATCTTTGGCCTGATCAAGCTCGTATTGTGGATTACGATCCCGCTCGCGCTCAGTATCGGTGGTTTATATATTTATACCCAGACCAAAGATTGGAACAAAGAAGCAAAAATGATCGCACAAGAAGTGCAGATCGCAACCGGTCGCCAATTGTTTCTGAAGGGCGGCGTCGAATTTAAATTTTTCCCGCGCCCCACTCTTACTATCAGAGAAACGCGCCTCGATAATCTTCCAGGTGCTGCGAATGATGCATTAGCCAGCATACCACAAATGATTGTGACCCCTAGCCTACTTTCGCTCATCACCGGCGATATGGCGATTGATGATATCACGTTAGTTTCCCCTATAATTGCCTTAGAGATTTTACCAGATGGGCGGAAAAGTTGGGACTTAAGTATTGGGCGGACCAATGCTGGTACCACAACCAACACAATGCCTATTAAGCAAATCACGCTGAAGGATGCATGGCTTAAAGGTTATAACCAACACACCAAATATGACACGAAGCTGCTCAAAGTTTCTGGTGTTATCATTCCCCAAAGCCTGCAAGGTGCAATGAAATTTGACGGCACGGTTGCCCGTGGTGATGAGCAACCGCTTGGGCTTTCCTTCGATACCGGCGCATTGGTTTCACTCGGCACGATTCCGCTCACGCTGAATATCAAATCCGGTATTTCTACCTTAACCATAAAAGGCAGCTTAGAAAATATCGGTACCAACAACCCGCAATATAACTTCGCCGTCGATGGCCAACTCGATCAAAAACTCTTGCCGTTCGGTAATCGTTTGGCAAAAGCGGTGAGCCCTGCTGTCAAAGTTTCCGGGCAAATTGCCGGTACTTCAAAAATGCTCAATCTAAGCAAACTTACACTCGAAGGCACTTCCATTGCCGGCCAAGGCGAAGGCAATATCGATTTAAGCAAAACACGCCCGGCGATTAAAATAAATCTGCTACTTTCCCAAGTCGCTTTGGAGGCGAATGTGCTATTGCCGCAAGGCGTTGCAACCCTTACCCCCACCGCTTCACCAGAGCAAGCCGCCGCCAATCCTTCTTATCGCGTGGGCGATATCGGCTTCGGTAAATATCACGAACTTAATTTGCTCAATGATGTTGATATCGTATTCGATCTCGGCATCACCCAAGCCAAGTTCCAACAAGAATTACTGCGCGATGTGCGCCTCAATATCAGTTCCGTTCCTGCTGGTGGTTTAGAATTACGCAATCTCTCCGCCAAACTACCTGGCGATACCACCGTCGAAGCCAAAGGCACCATCACCGATGACGGCAGCGTAAGCGATATGGCCGCGCGTTTCGTCGGCAACATCAAAGTAAATGGCAATAGCCTCAAACAATTTTTAACCTGGCTCAAAGTAAGCCTACCGCCAATCCCTAAAGATAAACTCAATGCCTTCGCCGTTAGTGCAAACGCCATTCTTTCCAAACGCGAAGTTGCTGTTCCTGCTCTCGTCGCCCGTTTTGATGAAACCAGCATTACCGGCGGCAGCGCGGTGGTTTCGAATGATGCATCGAAGCCATCACAAGTTTCTTTAGTCATGGATAATTTAAACTTAGATCTCTATCTTCCTAAGTTAGAAGATTTAATTAAAGAAGCAGGCGGCAGCCAGCAAGAAGCACAATATGAAAAACTAAACTCCATCCAGCGCCGATTTGATTTCCTTCGTGTAGTGCAAACTTCATTTGGTGCCACCGATCTCACCTTCACTATCAATAACCTTATTTATAAAGGTGAACAAGTTGCCAAAGCCTCTACCCGCATTCGCTTCGGTGCTGCACAATTAGAACTGACCGATATTGATGTTATCTCTAAAAACATTCAGCTCCATGGAAAAATCCAAATCGATGCTACAGGCCTGCGTCCTTTCATCAATGCGGATTTGGAGGTACAGGATTTTAACACGGCTGATGTTCCTGGCATCCGCGTTTTCTTTTCCGAAAAACAAAACGTGGCGTCTGCACCTGCTGAAGGTCAGGCTGCTATCAGCGAACGTTGGTCAAAAGAATTATTAGATATGCATGATATGCAGGCCTATGACGGCAAAGCACATCTCTATTTCCGTTCGCTGACACACAAAAATATATTGTTTGAAAACGTCACCGTCCAACTCCATTTCCAAGAAAATTTCTTATATGCCGATAGCATCCGTGGCACTGTGTTTGATGGCGGAAAATTCGATGGTAAAGCAGTGCTTAATATTGCGGCTCAACCTACTCTCAGCCTCTCATTCGCATTGAGCAATGCAAGCGTGAAAGAAGCGTTGCTGCAATTCTTCAATGTGAAGTCTATCACCGAAGGTCGCTTCAGCACTAGCGGCAGTATCAGCACAATGGGCAATGATATCCGCAGCATGGTTTCACGCCTGGAAGGCAGTTTGAATTTGATCTTGCGTGGTGCCAAAATTGAAGGATTTGATCTTGTTGCACTCACCCAATCACTCGCCCAAATTTTAAGTGCAAAACAAATGCGCGATCTCGCCGATGCAGCACTACGCCCCGGTGCACCTGGCTCAATGTATTATGATTATGCTGCTGGCAACCTCATTCTTTCCGCCGGTACATTGGTGATGAAAGATCTGCAATTATATTCACCTAATTTTCCGCCGCTTTCTGCAACTGGCAATGTGAATCTTGCTGGCTGGAATTATGATATCGTACTCAAAACCGGTTTACCATTAGGTGAGAGTGGCGGCTTTACCTTACGCCGGGAAGCATTAGACGCCGACGTTCCGCTATTCGCTCGCATTCAAGGCAGCATCGACAACCCAACCTTCATTTGGGAAAAAGGCGCTATTCAGAAATATTGGGAAAAACGCTTCTATCAACGTTAAGCAGCGTTTGCGCTTAAGCCTTCCAATACAGAGAGGAATGTTTCCTCCAGCGTTTTACCTTTGGCCTGATATTCCTTCTTGAACACTTCGGGCGTTCCCGTGAATACAATATTGCCCGCATGCAACACCGCAATCCGATCACAAATCTGATCCATATCCGCAAGAATATGTGAGCTAAAGAAAATCGTCCGCCCTGCATCGCGATAGCTTTGTAGCACCCGTTTTAAATAGACGCGCGCCTTAGGATCAAGGCCACTCATCGGCTCATCCAAAATCAACAATGGTGTCTCACTCAAAAATGCAGAGATCAATCCGAGTTTCTGGCCCATACCTTTCGAATAACGTGCAATCTTTTGCTGCAAGGCCTTTGGATCCAAATCCAACGACTCTGCCATACGCTGCCCTTGCTCTTTTTTATAAGGCTTTTCATAGTATGAAGCCGCAAGCGAAAGAAACTCGTGACCCTTCAGATAAGGCGAAGGCATAAACTTCTCTGGCAGATAACAAAGATGTCGTCGACTTTTTGCAATTGTATGGTCTTCACCAAATAATTGTATGTTGCCTTTATCCGCTTTCAGCAAATCCAAAATAATTTTAATCAGTGTCGTTTTTCCAACACCGTTCAACCCGATCAGACCAAAAATTTCTCCGGGCGCCAATTTAAAATCGACTCCATCCAGAACCTTTCGTTTGCCATATTTCTTGGTGATACCATTTATTTCCAATGGTGCTTTTTCCATAAAGTGTCTCCTTTTATTTTACGATCGGGCCTAGCATTACTGGCGATTGTAGTCTTGGTCTTGGTGCTTCTGGCACTACAGCAGGTGCAGATGCTGGTGGCGGAATTTGCACTTGTCCTGGCTGTTGCCCTGCCGGTGCTGTTGTTGCTGCTGCAATTGCCGCTTGCTGAGGCGCATCAAAAACAGTGCTTTTTACAAATCCTTCGACAATTTTCATACTTCTACTGACAAATGTTTGGTGCGGTCCTAACACAAAGCGCACATAACGGCGGTTGCGGTCAACACCGATCAATCCATCTTTCGATACATAGGCAAAACGTGGCACTTCTTGTCCTGGCTTAATTTCAAGAGGTATAACCTTCTTTTCCCATTCCGGTGAGATAAAATCAAGCTGCTCTGTCTCCCAAATAAATTCTACCGAATCCTGATTCACACTTGCAATTTCAAGCTCTGGGAATTTAGCACCGGCACGGATACGGCGCGAGTTCATCCAAATCGTCCAATTATCAGGTTTATTATAAAGCACCGAATTAAGGAAAAATGCTGGCGCTACGCGTGGCACTTTGACTTCAACTGCCACCGCACCAACCGACTGATCGGTAAGCCCGCGTGCAGCATTATAAAGCTGCCTCAATTGCTCCGATGGAAACATCAGTGAGCTACGCCATTTGAGCACCTCAAAATTGCTGCCGTTAAATTGGTTCGGATCTTGATTGATGTTCAGCACTTGTTCTTTTGCTTTTTGAAGTTGCTTTGGCACTGTTTGTGGTGCTTGCTCAATGGCTTTACGAATCTGGTCCGGATTTTCAATTAAGTTCAATACGCTATCTGCTGCATTTTGCATGCGCGCTGAAACTCCGTTTGGGTTGACAAAACTCGGCTGCACCGGCGCCTCAACCGGCACCGAAGGCTTGGCCACGGGAACCGCCGCCACTGGTGTAGGCGCTGGTGCCGGGATAAGTGAGGGTGCTGGGAGAACCGGCGCAGACACAGCGGGCGTAGAACCCGGCAATTCCGGCGGTAAATTTGAAGGCGCTGGAACTTGCGCTAATGCAACGTGTGCACAAAAAAACAAACCGATTGCTAGCCCAAAAATTCTCATTGTTTGCGCACCGTTTTCCAGGTGAACACTACGCTACCTTCCACCAATACTGGAATACTACTGTTCTGAATTTGAGCTAATACTGCGGGTGAAATTTCAATTTTACGATTCATCACCAGTTTCTCGACGCGGATATAGCCGGGTAATGTTTCAAACAGCTCCTGCAGGAATGACATCATCAATTCATCCGAAAGCCCGCCGAATGTTAGGGTGATGGTATTAAAATGAGTGATGTAACCTTTTTGTTCTTGTGTCCCCACCAATGGCGCAACGTTGGTCAATGAAATATCGAGAACGGCTAATCGATAGCGCACTTTCAGGTTTTGTAGAGCAGGTTGCAAAATCGCAAGCCGCGAGGGCAAATCGCTTAAATTGATGTCGCGCTGCTTATCCGGAATGCGATTATAATGCAGCTGCAGCTGCAGAAATTTATCATTATCTTCTTCCAGCTTCACGATTTGGTTCTTAGCTAACGCTAGGTCATTTTCAACCTGCGCCAGCGTATCTTCTCTGTTTTGCCGATCATAAAAACTGTACCCCGTGATAAGCAATGCACCGAGCGCAATGCCACCAACAATCGAGGCGACTTTGATGAGCTCTTCGCGGATAACGACTGTTTTCATGGCTTAGGAACCAATGGTTGAGCTGGCACAGGCGCAATGGCTGCGGGCGCAACCGGAATAGCAGGTTTCAGTGGCGCAGGCGTAGGCATCATTTTTGCTGGTGCTTGTACTGGCAAAGGCGTTGGCTTTTTTTGTTCTGGCCGTGGCATTTCAAACATTGCTTTACGAATGTCCTCCGTTATTTTGCCGCTGATCGTAAGTTGAAGCGTACTTTTTGTTAGTGTGTTTGCTGGCGCTGCCGCCGTAGAACCGGCTACCGTTGGCCCCCCTTCGACGGATAATTTAAAGTCACCCTGCCCGGGCAAACCTGTAAAGGCAACTTGCTGCGTTTTAAATGCGTCACGCATGCTCTGTGCGAATGCATTTATTTCTTTCAGATATGCATCGAGAGTTGGCGAACGATTCGGATAATCAATCGTGCCAATAAATGTAAATTCACTTTCCTGCTTTTTGGTGGCCGGATTTATTCCTTCTGAGGTCGCTATCTGCATCGCAGTATATAACGCTATCGGACCTTTTGTTTCACCCACCTTTGTTAAAAATTGAAAGGGGACAATCGCATCCTGTGAAAATTGATCATAGAGTGCAACCATTGCCTCTACTTCTGCTTTACGACTTGCCTGTGCGTCAGCACGTTGTTGAAGCTCGCGTTGTTCCCTTTGAACACGAGTGAGCTTCTCTTGCTCTTCCCCTGTTTTGATATAGGTAACAACAGAAGTATAAATATTAAAGATAACCAGCAGCACAGAAATAGGGATAAGTGCTGCACCAAAAATTTGCAGAGCAAGTTTTCCTATCACCATTTTTCGAGTGTGTTCGATTAGCGTTGTGCTCAATCTTAATATCGGCTTTTTGCCTTTACCAAATTGCGCCAATATTACGACATCTGCAAATTTATCGCGTGGCTCTGTTGCATTCACTAGTCCCAGCTGTCCCGCCACTTCGTGTGGCGTTAACACATAACTATTTGCTACTTTTAATCGCGTTGATTCTAACTGCTTTTTTACTTCCGAAGCTGTGATAATAAAAATATCCATCCCAGCTTTTTCATCGAAAGCCATTCGGCGGATATATTCCATCGTACTTAGAATTTCTTGCTCGATATGTCCCGCGATCACTCCCGGTGCATTGCCACCTACTGGCTGTGCTAACCGCGTAAATAAAAGCCGTCCATTGCGATAAACCACCTGCCGCAGGCCACCGGTTTTATTATGCGTTACTAGCATTTGCCATTCGGAAGCTTGGGCAACGTTCTCAGTTGCCACCGCTTTTTTAATGGCTTTCACCAACGGTTCGGTTTCAATCGGCAATAAATAAATACCAACCAGTTCGTTCGGCAACTCGGCTATCAGCTCAAGCCAATCTGAAAGTGGGGCAACATTGCGTACGGAAAGAAAAAGGAAGTTCCAATCTTTACGACCCGTAGTGCTTCGCCCAAGCGGCAACGCGCCTTTAATATCGGTGCGGTCAAATTCTTTTTCTAATCGCCGCGCCACCATTTTGCTGACATTCATCGCACTCACTGGCGGTAACGAATGTTGCAGATAGGATTGGTCGGAAACATCCACCAGCACATACACACGTGCTTCGGTGTCACCTAAAAATACTTTTTCGATTTCCGGTGCGGTGACGTTGTTGAAATAAAAACGCCCTTCAACCTTTCCGGCCACCATATAGACCAGAACCGCACCATCATCTCCCACACTAAGAAGAAATTTTCGGCCCCTACGTGAGAGTATATCCTTGAGCATGCGCTATCTCAGAAATTCATTTTGCTGAAGCTATCATAGAGCGGACCAAATACCGCAGCCGTAATCCAGAACAACATTACACCCATCACAATTGTGAGAGCAGGCTGAATCAATTCAATCATCGCTTCGACCGAATCATTCACTTCGCGGTCATAGAAGAAGTTTACGTTTTCAAGCGCCTGCTCCATTTTGCCACTCTCCTCACCCACTTTGAACATCCGCATCACCAGACTTGGGAACTGGCTCGACACTTGCAGCGAACCGGTAATTGTATTTCCTTCCGAAACACTTTGGCGAACATAATACACCGCCTCTTTCATCACACGGTTATGCATCACGTTTTCGGATGTTTGAATACATTCAATCACATCCATGCCGGCTTTAAATGTAATCGCAAAGAAGTGACAAAACCGCGCCAATTCAATTTTGTGAATCACAGGTCCGATATATGGAATGCGTAGTGCAAAACGATCGATATTATAGGCAGCAGATTCAGAAGTGCGATAAAGCGTCAGTGTAACCACAAATAGCAATACCGGCATACCCAACAAAATATACCAGTAACTCACAAATACATCTGAAACAGCAATCAGCGCGCGGCTATAAAACGGTAATTCGAAACCTTGGTTTTTCAAGAAGTCTGTCATCTGTGGCACCACATACAACATCATCAATGCAATCACGCTACTCATCACTACGACAAGAATAATCGGATAGCGCGTTGCAGTTTTAATTTTGCGAACAATCTCGGCCTGCCATTTCAAGTGGCTAGCCAAGTGGCCAAACGCATCACCCATATTACCGGTACGCTCACCAGCTGAAATTAGCCCCGTAAATACTTCAGAAAATATTTTTGGGTGCTCGCCTAACGCTTCGGAAAGCAATTTACCCCCCTTCACTGAATCATAAAGTTTGATTACCAATTCGCGTAAGACGTCAGATTCGGAAGCGTCACGCAAATCCGAGATCGCATCGAGTATCGGAACACCGGCGCGTTCCAGCTGTTCCATATGCACGCAAAAAATAATCAGGTCGCGGGTGGAAACCGATTTTCGGAACAACGTAAACTTGGAAGTGCTGATGACAATTTCTTTAGATTTCAGCAGATCAAGGCCAAGCTTGCGCAGCTTTTCCTGTAGCTCTGTTTCGTTCTCCGCCGTCAAATTTCCTTTGACCGTCGCGCCACGTACATTCAATGCTTTATAGTTATAGGTCGGCATAAAGAGATAATGCCCTGATAACAGATATCTTTCAATGTTTTATGGTAGTTATCAGAAAGAAGGAGTCTAATCCCCACGCCCCGGGGTATTGCGCTCTATTTGACGTGCCCTGATATAGCGCTCGCTGTTGCTGCCCATAGGGGATAGAGAAAGATGATTTGACTCGCCCTTCTGCTCAATGATCTCCGCGATTCTTTGCAGGTAACGTAAGTTTTTCTGGTCATCATCGATATAGAGCGTCAATCCTTTTGGTGTATCCGGCTGGGCTATAACCTCACGCTCAATATTGGTATATAATCTCCGGTCGCTTTCGCTCAGAATAAAGCTTGGTCCGGCTCCTATTGCAGACATTATTTTGGCATCCGCTTCCGGCAGAACACCGCGCGCGATAAGGTTTCTCAACGCCTTCATAGCCGTTTCACGTGGATTACATTCCTGTTGGCCTCGGCGCAGTTCCAGTAGTTCTTCTACCAGTTTTAGAAGATAAGAATTTGGATATTCTTTGTAAGGGCGGTCATATTCTATGTCTACAACCAGAATCTCATTTTTCAGCACAAGATCCATTCCATCAAAATTTTTTGCTCCTCCGGAAGTTATAATCATCGGAAATTGGCACGGTAGTTCAGGTTGCGCGCCTGATCGCAAGTCGCGAATAACTTCCGATGTATACTCTATTTCGTACTGCCTTTTATCGGCCACAGTATCATCAAGAATGGCAAGGGCAGGAGTCATTTTAGCATCTGCGCAATCCCACAAAGCATTCACAAATCCTCTGATGTTTGGACACGCGACAATGCTTGCCTCAGGGAATTTCTTTTTGAATATTAGGCACTGTTAACAAACCTGTATTTTTATGATATAGGTTATGGCGAAAGGGAGATTTTTGCCATGAACAAGCGCTTATATCCTGTGTCTCGCGAGGTTTTCGATCTTGAAATTCGTCCGATTATTGAGGCGGTGA
>CAIJLX010000098.1 GCA_903821695.1 uncultured Alphaproteobacteria bacterium
AGGAAAACTGTTTCTCAGGCTGTTCGAACAGGCCACACACATCGACCCGGTGAACGCCAAAAACCTCAAACACAAAATATAGTGGGTGGGGGTGTTATTTAGATAGGCCTGCAACCCGAATGATGTGGTTATAGATGATCTGCTAACCCCCACAGGCACCATAAAATCCCTCCTAGATAGCAATCAATGGCACATCACCCATTGGGATGACCCATGGCTAATCCTAGAGAAAAGGCCCGCCACCGCCTTCCACAAGGCCAATTTCACCGCCATAAACAAGCGCCTAGAGCAACTCCGCCAGGAAAATATCCAATATAACCTGCCGAAATATAATCTCCCGACTCGGTAAATTTAAGCATTTTGCCTCATTTATAATCGAGTAATTACCGCAATTTTGGCCTGAATTTACAATTTGTTAACTATTTGCCTGTAGAATGGGGGTATGAACTGCAGGAGCCGTTATGCCCATCAACTTTGGGAATGAAAAAATAACAGAAACGATTACCAGTAACGGTATAGAGATTCGGAGATTCGATCTTCCGCATGTATCGAAGGCAGGCCAACAAGTTGGTGTTGAATCACTGGGAATTTATGAAGTACGTGAACAAGAAGATAAATTGCCCGCAATTATAGAAGTAAAGATTTTTGCTCCTTTTGCAGCCAAAGGAGAAGCTTCCCATACGCTGCCAAAAGCACGAGAGCAATTCAAGGAAAGATATGAGACGGCGCTTAAAAATGCTGGTCTTACAATTGAATTAGCAAAATTTTCTGAACAATCTGGCAAGTTTATTCTTAAAGGCACAAGCATTGAAGCCGTTGCAAAAGTTATTGAAGATGCGAAATTATGTCCCAAGGGCTTTGCTGTTAGAGCAGAGGCATTTCAAAATGAAGTTTTGCATCCCGGCAGTAATGCAGCTGCAGATTATAGCTCTCTGACTACATATGCTGGAATGCATGAAAGATTGAATACCATAAGGAAATTTACCTCTAAAGCCCCACCCTACACTGTGGCTTAATTTAAGCGCTTCAACACCCGTTCACGACCGATCAACGGCAACATATCTTTCAATTCTGGCCCGTGTTCCATGCCAGTTAGCGCGAGGCGTAGTGGCATGAAGAGTTCTTTGCCTTTGCGGCCGGTGGCGGCTTTGACGGCTTCAACCCATTGGTTCCAAGTTGAAGAATCCCATGGTTCTGGCGGAAGTAGGCTAGCAGCCTGACGTGTAAAATCATCTACAGTTGGTTTTACTTCTTCATTGCAGATTTTCCACCACTCATTGGCTTCTTCTACCTTATTCAAATTCGAACGCACCGCATTCCAAAATGCCTCATCCACCTGCACACGATTTTTTATCGTAGCATAAGGCATCTCATGCACAATTTTCGCGTTGAGGCGTTCGATTTCGAGCGGATCATACGTCGCGGGTGAACGGCTAAATTTTGCAGCATCAAATTCTTGTGTGAGCGTATTTAAATCCGGGCGCGCTTCGATGGCATCTGATGTGCCCACGCGGGCTAGGAAACTGCAGATAGCCATTGGCTCGATGCCTTCGGCGCGCAGCGAGCGGATATCGAAACCGCCTTCGCGTTTGGATATTTTGCCTTCTTTGCCTTTGATCAATGCGAGGTGCATGAAGTTTGGAACAGTGGCACCCATCGCTTCAAACATCTGAATTTGGGTGGCGGTGTTACTCACATGGTCTTCGCCGCGCACCACGTTTGTTACTTTAAAATCTGCATCATCGACGGTGGAAGGAAGCATATAGGTATAAGCACCCGTCTCACGAATCACGATCGGGTCGCTGATATGTGCGCCGTTAAATTTGGTATGGCCACGAATGCCGTCATCCCAGATGATGTCTTTGTGTGCCATCTTGAAACGGTAATGCGGCTTTTTGCCGGCCGCGATGTTCGCTTCGATTTGTTCTTGGGTAAGCTTCAACGCGGCGCGATCATAAACGGGTGGCAGACCACGCGTCAGCTGCATCTTGCGGCGGATTTCGAGCTCTTCCTGCGTTTCGAAGCAAGGATACAAACGGCCCGATGCAATCATCTGTTGCTTCACTCCCTCATACCGCGCGAGGCGTTCGGATTGACGGGCGAAACTATCCCACTCTAAGCTGAGCCACTTCAAATCTTCCTTAATCGCTTCCTCATATTCCGCCTTGCTGCGCTCCAGATCCGTATCATCAATCCGCAACATAAACTTGCCGCCCGCCTTGCGCGCAACAATAGAGCAAATTAACGCCGTGCGAGCATTGCCGATATGCAGATAACCAGTAGGTGATGGGGCGAAACGTGTAAGCATGGGCGGTTTATAATGGTTCGATTATATTAAATCAAAACTTATTCGTAATCGGGTAGCGCCGATCTCGCCCAAAGGCTTTGGCCGTAATTTTAACACCCGGGGGAGCTTGGCGGCGCTTATATTCAGCATTTTGCAGCATTTTCTGGACTCGGCAAACGGTTGCTTCTTCAAAGCCCTGGCCAACAATTTCCTGCACCGAGCATTCGGATTCGATGAGCAATTTAAGGATGGCGTCTAAAACCGGATAAGGTGGCAATGAATCTTGATCGGTTTGGTTATCACGCAGTTCGGCCGTTGGCGCTTTGGTGATGATGCGTTCGGGAATCACCCTGCCCTGCTGGTTGCGCCAATGCACCAGCGCATAGGCGGTGGTTTTATACACATCTTTCAGCGGTGCATAACCGCCACACATATCGCCATAGAGCGTCGCATAACCGACCGACATTTCGGATTTATTACCCGTCGACACCACCATCGCCCCGGTTTGATTTGAAAGCCCCATCAGAATCACACCGCGGATACGTGACTGAATATTTTCTTCCGCCAAGCCCTGTAATTTTAACTGAGATTGTAGCGCCTCAAAGGCTGGTGTGATCGGAATGGTTTCATATTTAATGCCTAATAATTTGGCGCATTCAGCTGCATCTTCGAGCGAGTCTTTGGAAGTAAACCGCGACGGCATCATCACGGCATGCACCTTCTCTTTGCCAAGCGCATCCACTGCAATAGCCGCCACTAATGCGGAATCAACTCCACCGGAAAGCCCTAATAATACGCCCGGAAAGCCGTTTTTGGTTACATAGTCACGCAGCCCAGTGACGAGTGCTTGATAGGTATCATTTGTTGTTTGGGATTTAGCATTGGTACCCACCACTTCTTCCCATGCAGGAAATTGTTGGGTGATTTTGCCTGCTGCATCCATCACGAACGACGCGCCATCAAACACAATCTCATCCTGCCCACCGACCTGGTTTACATAGATAATCGAAGCACCGGTTGCTTTCGCAGTTGCCGCCGCTTTTTCCTGTCGCAGATCACTTTTCAGCACATCAAAAGGTGAGCCGTTTAACACACAAATAATATCGGCACCTTTAAGTTTATGGGTTGTTTCTTCAAGCCACATATCCTCACAAATTAACACGCCGAGCTTCTTGCCCTTAAACGCAAATGGCTTCGGCAAAGGCCCGGCCTCAAACACGCGCTTTTCATCAAACACGCTATAATTGGGCAGCTGATGCTTAAATTGCTTATGAATAATCTCGCCGCCCGAAAGCAGCAGCGCCGCATTATAAAGCCTATCCGCCTCAAGCCAGATCGAACCAATCAACAGCGCCGGCAGATCATGTGCCTGTTTAGCAAGCGCCTCGACAGCCCGCATCGAAGCTTCCTGAAAACTCGGCCGCAACACTAAATCTTCTGGCGGATAACCACAAACGGAGAGCTCCGAGAATACAATCAAATCCGCATCCTCCGCCTGTTTCGCTGCAGCTAAAATCTTCGCGACATTTCCTTCAATATCACCAACCGTATAGTTCAGCTGTGCAAGCGCGATTTTCATTTGAGATATTTTCTAATCCACGGTTCGAGATGTTCGTAGCGGAACGTGCCTGCTTCAAAAAGAGAAATAAAAAAATCATAGGCTTCCAGGCTTTCCACTTGCAACACCCGCCCATTCAAACGAAGAAATGTATCCGCCACTGCAAATGCAATGCGCTTATTCCCATCAACAAAGGGATGGTTAAGCGCTAGACTTTCTAATAACGCCGCCGCTTCCTGAACCAAATCTTCATAGTAGCCAAGCTGTGGGCGCATCAGTGCAGATTCCAAAGCCCCAGGCTCTCGCAATCCATGCGCGCCACCAAAAACATCGATCAACACGCGGTGCATTTCAAGCACCTCGGGCAGCGCCAGATATTTCGTGGTCATTTCGCTAATAATTCGTAGAGTTTTTTATGCTTGTCCATGCTCGCGTGGAAATGCGCCATTACTTCCGGTCGCACCTTACTGCCATCACGAGCAGCTAAATATTCTACCATCGCCTCTTCCAGCACATGCTGAAACTGCTGGCCCTTTTTACGGGCAAGCTCCTTCATCTCCGCCAATATTTGCGGATTTGCCTGACTAGAAAATTTTTGTAGGTCTTGTTGCATAGAAGAATACTAACATGATCCATCAATTTTATCAAGATGGATCATGATTAGGCCACTTTATCCCTTAAATTCAATAACTTAAGACTTCTATCAATCCATTGCTTCGTGAGCTTCTCTTGCAATGTATTTTGCTTCAACCGCTCATTCAAATGCGGCCAGGAGACGTGGTCCAGTTTCTGATCTTGATTAAAGCAGCTATAAACATAGCTTTCCTTACCAGTCACCGGATCGACATGTTTCTGCAAACACTGTGCACAGATTTCTTTCATCATGCACTGCATCGGTGAGTTGATCGAGCCGAGCGCTTCATGCTTAGGTTTGAGGAAAGGCTTTAACTGATTGTGTCGCGCGAAAGTGACGGCTGCCATCATCCGGTCTGAACCAATTACGATAATGCGATCTACCTCTGGCATTGCAATCGGCTGCTTCAATTTGCCCTCACCATAAGCCACCATCGCCTGCACGATATTACCCTGGAAGGTTTGATCTTGTGGGCGTTCCGGCGTGAAAGTAGCCTCATCGCAGCACCAGATGATGTTATCAGCGGCTTCCTCAATTTCTTTCACCTTATAGCGATCCTGCACCTTCTTATAACCGGCAAAATAAAGCACTTTGCTACCCGCATCGCGCAATGCTTTACCGATCGAGAACAATACCGCATTACCCAAACCGCCACCAACTAACATCACCGTTTCACAGGCTGGAGTATGTGTTGGCTCACCGGTTGGGCCCATTAATACGACCGGCTCATCTTTTTTGAGATAAGCGCAGAGATCAGAAGATCCACCCATCTCAAGCACGATAGTCGACATCAACCCTTTGGCTTTATCAACCGATGCACCAGTCAGCGCCAGGCCTTCCATAGCAAGTGTCGTATGATCTACTTTGATCGCATTCGCTTCATAATTTTGCAGGCGATAAAATTGGCCTGGTAAGAAGTTGCGTGCAGCAAGCGGTGCTTTGACGACAACTTCAATAATATTAGGCGTCAAACGAATCACTTCATGCACACGGGCACGCAACAGGTTGTTCACCTTCTCAAAGAAATCTGCCGTCGGCTGCGCAGGTTTTTTCTGCAGCGCTTTGGTGACAATCGGATAACCTTGCTTAGCACTGCCCATTGCTTTCACAACGTTGCCTGCGAAAGAAGGATGCAAATCGCCAAAGAACGAAATGTTTCCGCTCATCAATACTTGCGGCACTTCTGGTTTGCTTACCAGTTCTGGCTTTACCAAGTTGCCATCAAGATCAACTGCCTGGAAATATTTGCCATCGAGTTTGAATAAATTTGGTTCTTCGCGGGCTAGAATCGTGTTCGGGCTAGTGCCAGCTGCCATGAAAATAGTGCGGGCGGGAATGATTTTTTCTTCCTCACCAATTTTTACTTTGAGGCCATTTGCAGCCCCAGTTTTATCGACTTCAATCCCAATCGGGTTTCCGTTTTCGATAAAATAAATACCTTCCTGCATCGCGAGTTCCACTTCTTCATGGTTCAGGCGATAAGCGGGCGCGTCGGCCAATGTTTTGCGATACACCAATGTCGCGCCACCCCAACTTTGCAGTAGAGCGATTTTATCATCCGTCTGCCGCAATGCCTTCGCATGCGTGATAAATTCTTCGGCGAGTTCTTTTTCCTCTTCGCTCCAGCTACCACGCAGCGCCGCTTCACCACGTTCTTTGACGAGTGTTTCATAACGCTGTAAAAATTTTTCAACTTGGATTGGGTAATAGGCGAGCGATTCGGTTGTGGTATCGATTCCAGTCAAGCCACCGCCGATCACTGCAACCGGCAAACGCACGGTTAAATTCGCAATCGAATCTTTTTTCGCGGCACCCGTAAGCTGCAATGCCATCAAGAAATCTGAAGCCGTACGCACGCCACGCGCCATCGCGTTTGGCATATCGATGACGGTTGGTTTGCCAGCACCCATGCAAAGCGCGATATGGTCAAAGCCCATTTCCCAAGCTTGCGCCTCGGTAATGTTCGAGCCAAAACGAATGCCGCCGATCATGTTAAATTGCGCGCGGCGTTCGAGCAGAAGGCGCAATACTTTCAGATAATTTTTATTCCAGCGAACGGTAATGCCATATTCCGCAACACCACCAAAACCAGCGAGCGTACGCTCATCAAGGCTTTCGTAAATTGTGTTGATGTCTTTGATTGGCTCGAATGCATGGCGATTGCCTAAGCCATCGACGCCAGAAATTTTTGGATCAACGGGTTCGATTTTGAGGCCATCTACGCCAACTACTATATGTCCATCATTCATCAAATGATGCGCTAGGGTGTAGCCGGCTGGGCCTAAGCCGACCACCAGCACTTTATAATTCGTATCCGCTTTTGGCAGTGGACGATGGAGATTGAGCGGATTCCAGCGCGTGAGAAGCGAATAAATTTCAAAGCCATATGGCAGGCGCAACACATCGTTCAACGTACGCGTTTCAGCTTGAGGAATGTTGACTGGTTCTTGTTTTTGGTAAATGCAACCCTTCATGCAATCATTACAAATCCGGTGCCCTGTTCCAGCACACATCGGGTTATCAACTGTGATCATCGCGAGGCCGCCGATGGTGTAGCCTTGCGCTTTGAGCGTATGCATCTCGGAGATTTTTTCTTCGAGTGGGCAGCCTGCTTGGGTGATGCCCAGCTCATTCACTTTGTAATTATTTTCTTTGTCTTTAAAGCCCTTGGAACAGGAATCTTTGCCCTGGTTATGGCACCAGATGCAGTAATTCACTTCATCAAGCGCTTTGATGAGTGTGCCGCCATCATCGGTCAGTTTAAAACCATCGCGCTCACGATAATCATGCTCCGGCAATTTTTTAACGGTGACGCCGTTTAGTTGAATCGTTTCAACAGGAACCAGATTATGGAAATCCAATTTTTTTGGCAGCTTGAACAACACACCCAATCTGTGTTTATGCTTACCCGCCTCGCTATAAAGCGCCCATGCCCCATATTTCGTAGCAAGGTCTAATAGAGGCGCATAGGTTTCCGTATGCTCCAACCACATCGCCACATTCGCTGCATAAGTATGTTCAAATAACGGGGCAGCAGCGCCACCATACGTCGCCCATGCAGGCAATGTTTTCGGATGCACGTTAAATTCTTTTTCTAATTCTTTAGCGAGTGCCTCACCATCTAACGTCGCCGCTTCCTCTGGCTTTATTTTCTTGGCTGCTTGACGCTGAACGAACAGACGCTTCACGGTATAAATTGAGCCAAGCTCGTGATGCGTTTCCTGCATCGCAGCAACTTCGCCGGATATGCCGAATAGCTTGCCCAAATAGTCTTCGAGATAAGGCGCAACTTCTATTAGCAAATTCGAATGTTCTTTATCTGCTAGGACATCTGGATTATTCCGCGCCGCGACGAACCGATTATGCACATCCACATTTGCAGCAGCGAGATCTGCTACGAATGCCGCATCAACTTTGCTTAAGCCCTCTCTCGCGTAGAGGTCTTGGAATTGTATGCCGAAGCCAAACATTAGATGCCCTCTGACTGATATTCAGACAATTTACGACGCGCATCGGTGACCGGTTTCACCAGATTGGTCTCAACATAATCAAGCAACTTCGCGACTGATTCCTCAATCGAAAGTTTCGCGGTTTCGATCACCAGATCAGGTGTCAGCGGCTCTTCAAATGGCGCGGAAATACCGGTAAAATCTTTAATCTCACCAGTTTTCGCTTTCGCATATAGGCCCTTCGGATCACGCTTCTCGCACGTTGCAACATCGGCCTTAATATAAATATGGTGGAAATTTTCGCCAGCCGCGACACGTGCACGATGACGATCTGCTTTATAGGGCGAGATAAATGCTGTGATACAAATCACTCCTGCATCCGCGAACAATGCTGCGGTTTCACCCACACGACGGATATTTTCCGAACGACCTTTTGGCGAGAAATCCAAATCGCTATTGAGACCGCGACGAATATTATCGCCATCCAAAATATACACCTGATAGCCACGCTCAAACAGACGTGCCTGAAGTTCATTCGCGAGTGTCGATTTGCCCGAACCGGAAAGCCCCGTAAACCACATCACTCCGCCTTTGTGATTATTTGCTAATTGGCGCGCTTGCGGTGAAATTTTAGATTCGACCATGGTGATATTGGTCGATTTAATTTTCTTATCCGGGCGATGATTTGGGAAACCTTTGAGATCGATAATCCCGCCGCCGATGATTTTGAAATTTTCGAGCAGTACAAAACGCCCAGTCTTCGCATTATCTTCAAATGCATCGAGTGCTGCGATGCCGCGTACTTTCAGAATAATTTCCGCCACCGCGCCTTTTTCAACACTGCTTGCCTTCGCGCGATCGAGATTCCCGGTATCGACTACTTGCTCAATCTCCACCACTTCCACCGGGTGCTCTGATGTACCAAGCTTCATCAAATAACGCTTCCCCTGCGTCAGCGGTTTATCACCAAGCCAGAACAGACGTGCACGGAAAATATTGGTGAGGAATGGCGCATTTTTTTGATGACTGATGATATGACCACGCTCTACGAAAATTTGCTCCGAAAGCGTAATACCCACGCTCATGCCAGCCGAAATTTCTTCTTGGTCTGGGCTATGCCAATGTTCGATCGACGCAACTTTGACCACTTTGTTCGAAGGTGAAACAATAATTTCATCACCAACTTTGAGTGTACCCGACTCAATACGACCAACCACGATGCGGCGCTCATCAAATTTATATACATCCTGCACCGGCAGACGCAGCGGCAGCGCATCGAGCTCCGGCTTGCGTTTAAATTTATCAAGCGCGCCGATGATGCTCGGGCCATCATACCATGGCATGTTTTTAGAGGCTTTAATGATGCAATCGCCATCACGTGCAGAAATAGGAATGACGAAGGTTGGGATAACGCCGATACCGCCTAAATATTCGCGATATTCGGTTTCGATGCGGCGGAATGTTGCCTCATCATAATTCACCATATCCATTTTATTTACGACAACCGCGATCTGCGTCACGCCCAACAAATGCAGCAAATAACCATGGCGTTTGGATTGTTCTTTAACGCCCTCTTTCGCATCAATAATTAATAATGCCGCTTCAGAATTCGCCGCACCACTCACCATGTTTTTGAGGAATTCTTTATGGCCAGGCGCATCGATAATCACATAATCACGCTTCTTGGTTTTGAACCAAATTTGGCTGGTATCAATCGTAATTCCTTGGTCACGCTCGGCCTGCAGCGCATCCATCAAGAAGCTCCATTCAAACGGCATGCCGCGTTTTTCGGAAGCTTTTTTCACTGCCTCAAACTTGCCGTCTGGCAAGCTTCCTGTATCATGGAACAAGCGACCAACAAGTGTCGATTTACCATGATCCACGTGACCAACGATCACGATTTTTAGCTGCTCGCGCTCTTTGGCTTGTGGGGTAGCTTGTGGTGCTTCTTCAATTTTGTGTGCGACAGATTGCATAAAAAATTCCTAGTTCAATTTTGATATTTTTTTCTTTTTAAAATCACCGGTAGGCTTTTGCTGCACTTCTTTTTGCAGCGGCAAAATCAAAACATTCGGATCCGGCTCCTCGCGCATACTATTGCGGATTTCGTTCAGCTCATTTTCCGAAGTAGAAATCGGCCGCCCCTCCGAAAGCTCCATAAAATTCAGCCGCGCCATCACCGCTTTGCCATATAAAATAAACAGACCCCGCACCATATCGCCGAAGCCTTCCGTCTGCTTTTTATCGAGCTTCTTCAAACGCTCTTCCATGGCCTCTAGCTTTTTAACAAGCAGCGCCTGGTTCTGCGCAATTGTTAGCAGCAGATCGTGATCTGTTTGTCTTTTGGAAAACAGTTTCATTACATGTATCCATCAGCGCGCAGGCGCTCAAAGCTCGATTCATCTTCATTCGCGCCCATTGGCCGCCCCGCCCTCTCCGACACTTTCGTCACTCGCAATTCGGCGATAATTTCAGGAATGGTTGAAGCCGTCGAAGGTAGCGGATAGGTGATTCCTTTTTCGCCAAGCGAACGGAAACGCATCATCGCGCCCTTGTAATCCTGGCCATAAAACTCACCATAAGGCCGCGCATAATAAAGCGGCACAATCGGAATATTCTCGCGTTGGATGTAAAGCCAGATATCGAGCTCTGTCCAATGCAGCAACGGGTGGATGCGCACGTGTGTGCCAGGTTTAAAATCGGTCATAAACTGATCCCAGAATTCCGGCGGCTGATCTTTCACATCCCACAGACCTTCAGAATCGCGCGGCGAAAAATAACGCTCCTTCGCCCGGGTTCCTTCTTCATCACGGCGAATACCAGCGACAATGCCGTTAAAATGATGCTTCGCCTGCACGGCTTTAAGCCCCAATGTTTTGCGCGAAGCAACACGCGCAGAATGTGGCAAAGTAGGATCTGTCTGCTCAATCGGCGGGCAAATTTCGGAGATCAAATTAATACCCCACTCCTTGGTATATTTATCACGGAATGCATACACCTCTTCCATCTCCAATTCCGTGTCACAATGGATCAACGGAAACGGAATATTGCCGAAAAACGCCTTACGCGCGAGGTGGATCATGCAGTTCGAATCCTTCCCAAAGCTCCACAGCATCGCCATTTTGTCGATCTTGTTAAATGCCTCCCGGAAAATATAAATCGACTGCGCTTCTAGTTGATCCAGATGATCCATAGCTGATTTTTTGACCATAATTAAACACTCCAATCAGGGTTATTTTGTGCTTCTTCGATGTGGATTCCGCACTCTTGTTTTTGTTTGCCTAGCAGATCAATCGTATGCCGCCACCTGCCCGCGCGCTCATCTTCGCCTGGCTTCACCGGCGTCGTGCAAGGTGCGCAACCAATAGAAGGATAGCCTTCATTTACCAGCGGATGCTGCGGCAATTCACGACGCAAGAATTCATTGCGCAGTTCCGCCTTGCTCCAATTGACCAGCGGATTAATGCGGAAAGTATTATCCTCATGTAGCTCAATATTGTGCAATTCATGGCGCTCTTGGGTTTGGAATTTTTTGCGGCCGGTAATAATCGCTTCAAATTTCTGTTCCTCAATCGCGCGTGCGAGTGGCTCCACTTTACGGATCCAGCAGCAGCGGTTTGGCTGGCTTTGCCAGAGTTCACCTTTAGGGTCGGTATTGAGCAATAATTTCGGATCATGACGCAGCAATTGCAGGTTAGTGAGGCCTAGAAGTTTTTTAATCTGTTGCACATATTCGAGTGTTTCCGGGAAGTGTTTACCCGTTTCGAGGAACAATACCGGAATGGTCGGATCGACTTCTGCAACCAGCGCGATCAGCAACGCAGCATCCGCACCGAAGGAGGAAAACAGGGCTACTTTGCCTTTGAATTCTTCTTTGATGATCGCATGCAGCAATAATTTTGCATCCATCTCACCATAAAACGCACGCAGGCGAGAGAGAGAAGCTATGAGCTTCTCATCTTTATTCGTGGTGGTTTGAATATCCATCGGGGCTAGCATTTTACGCTCCCCTCGTCATTGCGAGCGACCATTGGGAGCGCGGCAATCCAGCGGCTTAGTAAGCGGCGTGGCTGGATCGCCACGTCGGCGTTGCCTCCTCGCGATGACGGCAAATTATTTTCTAAATGCACCAACCAACCTTTGGTTTCTAAAAACTTATCCGTATTTTTTGCCAGCGCAGGAATATCCAACCCCGCCTCTCGCCACTCACGACGCTTTGCACCAATTTCTGCAATCCGCTCCGCCCAAATTGGCGGAAATAATTTTTCCAGATATTGTCGCAATACGCGCGCAATACGCGGGCTCTGGGCATTGGTCGAAACCGTCATCAGCAAATCGCCCCGGCGCACAATCGCAGGTACGTGAAAATCGCAGAGAGGACGTTTATCTTCAATATTCACCAGCAAGCCGAGCGCCTTCAGTTTATTATAAATCTCCACCGAAGTCGCCTCATCAAAATCCGCCACAAACGCGACCTTGAAACCAGCCAGCGCCGTATCCTCCGGCATTGCTTTAAAATGCGTCAGATGCTTCGCGCCCGCCGCCTGGAACAATTGCAAACGACGATGCGTCGCTTCACCATTACCAATAACAGCGATAGGCAGCAGCGATGTATCGAGGGTGATTGGAAACATTACGCCGCCCACTTATATTGTGTGAGTGAAGCTTTTGCGCTTTCTTTCACTTTATCGATGCCATAACGCGTGCAGAAATCACCAAAGCCTTCGCCGGCGTTTTTATTCGCCGCATAGAGCGCGAACATTGGGTCGAGCGCGGCCGGAATTTCCGCTTCCGGCACTTTATCGAACACGAGCGTATTGAGGCGCGTAAATTCAGAATCACCACCGATGAAAATCACATAATGCCCAGGCATACGGCCCACGATACCGATATCGCCGACATAAGGCCGTGCGCAGCCATTGGGGCAGCCGGTCATATGCACTGCAATGTTTTCGTTTAACACGCCATTTTTTTCCATCACACCTTCGATGCCTTTGATCACAGGCGCGGTAATACGCTCTGCTTCCGCCAGCGCTTTGCCGCAGGTTGGCAGCGCGACGCAGGAAAGGAAATGGCGGGCGATATTGGTAATATCTTCGCGCAATGGAACATTATGCGATTTGAGGATGACGAGGATATCTTCCTTCCAAGCTGGCTCCACATCGCAGAAAATAATGTTCTGATCGGCGGTAAAAATAATCCGCGTGCCATATTTTTTGAGGATATCGCGGACAGCACTGCGGTATTTCGTTACATCCCAATCTTTAATCCGGCCGCTTTCGATGGGCACACCGAGATAAAGCTTTCCATCTTTCTGATCATGCCAGCCCATATGATCGACGACATTCCATTTCCGCTCTGGTTTTGGATCCGCCAATTTCGCGCCGAAATATTCTTCCAGCGTTTTGCGTGTCCATTCTAAACCTTGCTCTTCGACCACATATTTCAGGCGCGCATGTTTGCGGTCCGAACGATCACCATTATCACGCTGCAATTTCACTACCGCCTCGGCGCATTTGGCCAAATCTTGCGGCGGAATAAAGCAAATCGGCGAGGCAATGCGTGGATAGGTCTTTGCATTATTATGCTGAATCCCCTGCCCGCCGCCGAGATAGACGTTATAGCCCTCTAGCTCCTGGCCATTAAAATGCGCAGCGAAACCGAGATCGTGCGAAAGCAAATCAATCGAGTTATCCTCTGGCTGGCACACGCCCACCTTAAATTTCCGCGGCAGATAGGTTTCGCCATAAAGCGGCTCTTCTTCCTGGCTGGTCGCCGCCACTTCGCCATTCACCCAAATTTCGTGATACGCCTTGGTTTTGGGCTTTAATACAACATCAAGCTCATAAAGCGCCTTCTGAATCGTATCATGAATATTGTCCTTAATCGGCGCTGGTGTCGCCATCACGTTACGCACCACATCGCCGCAACCGGCAATCGTCGTCATCCCCGCCACGTTAATCTCATGCAAGAAATTCCAGAAATCACCTTTCATGATCACGTGAAACTGAATCGTCTCGCGCGTCGTGATTTTGAGCGTGCCATTGGCATATTTATCGCTCAACGCATCGAGTACCAAATATTCCTTCGCGCCAAGCCGCCCGCCCGGAATCCGCATCCGCAGCATGAATTCATATTCTTTCTCAAGCCCTGCCTTCTTCCGATCCGTCGCCGTATCCCGGTCATAGCCCTCATACGAACCATGGAATTTCAGCAGCTCATACGTCTCTTCGGTCACCGCCAGCGCATCGGAGCGCAAATCGGCTAGAATATTCCCACGCAAATGGTGGCTATTTTCCTTCATGCCCTCCTGGGCGACGAGTTTCTTAGGGGTATCAGTCATCGTAAGGGTTCCTTCTTTGCGCGCGTTACGTAGCGGAATATAGCATGAAGCGCAATCGAAATGTAGAATATAATATTCTACATTTTTAATATGTTAATATGGGGCATTTTGCAGTCTTCTTAAGCATTTTTTAAATATTGTACTTTAAACTCAGGTAAAAGAGGATTTTGCATGGCTTATAACCCCTATCTTTCAAAAGATTGTTACAAGATATTAGGCACTGTTAACAAACCTCAAGTTTGATAAAGGCAAGGGCAAGGAATGCCATGAAAGTGGAATCGAGTTTGTCGACCCTCA
>CAIJLX010000099.1 GCA_903821695.1 uncultured Alphaproteobacteria bacterium
TGAGGGTCGACAAACTCGATTCCACTTTCATGGCATTCCTTGCCCTTGCCTTTATCAAACTTGAGGTTTGTTAACAGTGCCTAACAATCAGGCGCTTGTAATCCCCATTCTGATCATAAGACACCTGCGCCTCAGCCCATGAAGCACGGACAATTGGAGCTTCTTGCCAATGTCCGTTGTGCACCACGATAGCCGCTCCTGTCTGAAAACTTGCACAAGCACTGTTGGTTTCTAGCCACATGCTCATCATCGTTCCTTTCGACCAATGCCCTTTTCAATCCCCGCACGCAATGTGTAGGTGATTTACTCAGGGCAAACCCTATAGTTCCGCTGCCCTGACCAGATAGGTCGGAATAGGCAGCAGAAACACGACTATGCGTATTATACCTGAGAAATATGTCAATTTGATGACGGTCATTGCCGCTCTGCCCTTCTTTAGTGCACTGAATAATATGGGTATTTTTTATTGCCTCACACGATTGCTGGTTTAGAAGGCAGTGTCCCCGTTTCTACTCCGCACTTTGCAGAAGCCATTCGTTATCGTACACTCCTGGCGAGATAAATATGTTCGCCACACTTCGCCAGTTTTTTTCGCCGCCTACTGCGCTGCCGCAAATGCCGCCGGTATTTTCTATTCCTTCCGGTATTCGTGTTTATGCGGTCGGTGATATTCATGGCCGGAAACATTTACTCTCCGATATGCTCTCTGCGATTGAAAATGATGCACGAGCGCATCCCGACAAACGCATCATCGAAGTGTTTTTAGGTGATTATGTCGATCGCGGTTTTCATAGCAAAGAGGTGATTGATCTATTGCTTGCGCCTTCAGCCAATGGGCATGAGCGCATTTGTTTGGTCGGCAATCACGAAGAAGTGCTGCTGCAGTTTTTGAACGACCCGAAAGTAATGCGCGATTGGGCAAATTTTGGTGGTTATGCGACACTCGCTTCTTACGGCGTAGTGATTCCTCCTTCGATGTCGCCGGAAAAATTATCTATTATGCGCGATGCATTCAAACGCAGCCTACCCGCACAGCATCTTCAATTTTTGAATAATTTGCAGATGAGCTATAGCCTCGGCAATTATTTGTTTGTGCATGCGGGCATTCTGCCCAATCTCCCACTCGATCAACAAAAACCAGAATATTTTTTATGGATTCGTGATCGGTTTTTAAAACATACCGATTTTTTCGAGCATTATGTCGTGCATGGTCATTCGCCGGTTGCGAAACCCGACATTCTACTTAATCGCGCAAATTTAGATATCAGCGCGGCATCTATTCCTAGCCTCTGTTGTCTTGTGATTGAGGGCCGAGAGCGCACCGTCCTCACCGTTCAAAATCAGCGCGATTGACGTTTGGCACGTGAAGTGAGAAAATCGTCTCAAGATGGAAAAACGCGTTACATTTCTGATGTTTTCTCTTGTGCTGCTGGTAACATTTGCCAGTGGCCACGCCACGACAAAAACGCCGGCTTACATCATGACGCCGGAAGAAATTGAATTACTGAAAGCTCAACCTCTCTCCTTGCTCGCAAAATTTCCGTATGATAGCTCTGCGATGGCACGCTATGTGGCGAGTGCGGTGGTGGAAGATCCTTCTGTCGTCGGCGCGTTGCTTTCAACCGCCAGCGCAACCAGCCCGGAACAAGCGGCCGCATTAGGTGCTGGCTTAGCGCGCGGTGCGCGCGCAGTTGGCATGAAGCACCCGAAGATCGCGCGAGCGATAAAAAGACAGGTCCTACAATCCGAAAATCTTCAGCTAAAAGTTACATTCCTGGCGCTCGGGCCAAGTTATGAAATTGGACTTACGTCCGAATTACCGGGACCGCTGCCGCCAGCGCCAATTGCCGAAGACAAAAAAATTGGCGGCGAGCTACCGCCTGATCAAAGCAGGCTTGGTCCCTTTGGTTATTCAGACAATACATACAAAGATAAAAACCAAGGCGATGACATTCCTGCTTTAGATGCAGGAGGAGAACGAATTGCAGACTACATGGTGTTTAATGAAATTATCAATGACGATGCACCCAAGAATGGAGCTGTTTCCACAAGCCCTACGCAATAATTTCTTGATTGTAATATACGCCAATTAGCGTTAATTAAGGTATTGAATATGTGAAGGTAATATATCTCCGATGGCGATTGCGCAGACTAAAAACCCGCCGACTGAAAAATTAGCTAGTTTTGAACCGGATGAGTTGCTGTCTCTTAGAGAAATTATTGCCGTTCTACAACGCCACCGAAAACTGATCATTATTTGTGTGATTGCTGGCTTAATGCTCGGCGTCACTTACATCTTTTTTTCTGCACCACGTTATACCGCTGGCACCGCTCTATTGATCGACCCGCGGCAAAATAGCCCGCTGCCACCAATGATGGGTGATGGCATGTCGTTTCAAGAAAACTTGATTATCGATAGCCAGATCGAGGTCATCACCTCAACTCGCCTAATGAACAAAGTGGCTAAAAAAGCTGGCATTTATCAATCCATCGGCACCCCCCGTAAGGGCGTTTTCTCTTGGCTGAAGGAGATGATTTCTAGCACGCCTGATGCTACAGCGGAAACTCTGCGGGCAGAGCGTGAGCGGCAAGTACGCCTCATGGGTTTTTCCGGTGGGGTGAAGGTCAATCGTGTAAAAAACACCTACGTCATATCGATCAATTACACTTCTGGTAACCCCGATTACTCCGCGAAAATTGCCAATCTTGTGGCGGAAGAATATTTGAATGACGAGCTAGAAGCACAAAACGAAGCATCACAACGCGCGAATGATTGGCTTAAAGAACGATTGGGCGTTCTGCGCAAAGAACTAACCAAAAACGAACATGCCGTACAAAGTTACAAAGAAGATAATAATATCGTTCAGCCCGATGGTCGTAATTTTCTTCTTTCAGACCAGCAAGTATCAGAGTTAAACAGCAATCTCATTATTGCGCGCGCCGATAGTGCGCAAGCCCGTGCGCGTTTTGAAAATATCCAAGCTATCATCGATAGCGGCAATCCTGATTTAGCAACGAGCGATGTATTAAACAGCGCTATCATTACGGAGCTACGCAACAAGTACCTCGACATTTCCCGCCTCGCGACAGATATCTTACGCCGCCAAGGCAAAGACCATATGGCTTACCGTAATTTGCTGCGTCAGATGCAAGATATCCAAAGTCAAATTGTCAATGAACAACGCCGCATCGCCGAGAGCTATAAAAGTGAGCTAGAAATTGCGCAATCCAAAGAAGCCTCGCTCGAAAAAGAATTGGATGCAGTACAAAACACATCTATGGGCGGTCACCGCGACCAAATTGAACTGCGTGAGTTGCAACGTCGCGCTGATTCTACCCGCGCACTTTATACCAAAATGCTTGATAAATCGAATGAAGAGGGCGAGCGCCAATTGGTTCCTTCCGTGCATGCACGTGTGATCAGCTATGCGGTAGCACCGCTTTCACCAAGCTGGCCTAATAAGCGCGCGGTTATGCTCGTTTCAATCTTTTTAGGCTTTATTGCGGGTATTGGTCTTGCCTTCCTGCGCGAACAATTTGAGAAGTTCATCTGGAAAGCAGAAGATCTCGAAGCTGCAACCCAGCGCACCTGTTTAGGTATGTTGCCGAAAATTGCGTTTGACCGCGAGAAGATCGGGCATTTCTCAAAACGCTGGTCGACCAAAGATCTCGCACAAGTGGAAGCATCGCCTGCTGCCTTTAACGCGGGCGGCTTCAAAGAAGTCACCCAATTGCTCGAAAAACAAACCGGCATTACCACAGAGATTATGCGTAACGTACAATTGGCTGTGCAATTCAACAAAGAACAAATCGATGGTGGTAGCAAAGCAAAAGTGATTTCATTCGTCTCGGCGCGGCCTGGCGAAGGTAAATCGATTACTTCTTGTTTCCTTGCTAAGCATCTCGCAAAAACTGGTGCGCGTGTAGCATTGATTGATTGTGACTTCCGCCGCCCTAGCCTGACTTACTGGTTCTTGCCTAATGCGCGCACGGGTTTTTATGAACTTGCCTCACGCATTGGCAACGAGGAGCATAAAAATATCCTGATGGATATTCCTTCCATTTGCCACAAAACGGGGCAGGAGAATCTGTATTTTATTCCGGCCAAAGGCGCCAATGTTTCGATCAGCGATTTGAATCTTGTGTCTTCCGGTCAAATGCACACACTCATCGATAATTTGCAGCAAGTCTTCGATGTAATCTTGATCGACTTACCGCCGATCATGAACATCGTGGATGCGCGGATGATTGCTAATTCGATCGACAGTTTTATCCTGCTCGCTCATTGGGGTAAGACGGATCGTGAGGTCGTACGTAAGGCTCTCACTCGCGCGCCAGAGGTTTATGAAAAAACCGTCGGCGCTATGTTAACATTGGTCGATACCGAAAAAGCTAGCCGCTATGGCTATTACAATTACAACTATTACTATTATTATCATCACCAGCCGTCATCATGAGGGCCTTGCAGATCACGTTCTTTTCTCTGCTCTGTGCCCTCTCCATGATATGGGCCCTGCTTGCATTATCCGCTCAGCTTGTACACCTTGAACACCGCCAGCTGATCACTGCTATCCAAAACAACACAATGCCTGCTCCGAAAAAACAAGAACTCGACAGAGCGATCGCGAGTTACGAATGGATCATGCATTTTGTTTCATGCAATGCCCAGTTACATAATGATCTCGCTTTGTTGCTCACCAAAAATGCTGATCTTGCTGTCATTGCTTCCGATGCCGCCACAGAAGATAAATCTCTCGCCAAAACACTAGCAACTCTAACCTCCCTTCTCTCCTGCACCCCAATGAACGGTAAAGCCTGGCTTGATTATGCCATGCTCAATACCTACCTGGAGGGCTTCAATAAGCGCTCGCTCAATGCCTATAAAATGTCACAGCAAGTTTCACCGGGAGAATCATGGCTTGCTGAAAAGCGACTATTATTCGCAGTCAAATTCCGCCTTCTATTTGATGCTGCCGCACTCGAAGCCGCCAATAAAGATATCGCCACTTTAGAGCGCGCCGCCCTCTTTCGTCTAAAAAATGTTTTTAAAGCAGCGAACATAAACTCAGTGCAAGATCTGTATGCGCTCTTTAAAAAAACTAACGGCAATTCCGCGCCACTTTGAACACAATACCCGCTGGCTCTACACGGTACTTCTTCGTAATATCGGCCAACTGATAATATTCAGGTGGCATATTCGTTGCTAGATACACTGCTTTGTTGCAAGGCAAACTATCAATATAATGTAGCACCGTACCGCTCCATAATAACCGCTCTTCCCACACCAACTGCACATCCGGCCGCAACTGCTCCACTGCCTGCATAAAATACAGCGGTCGCCAAAGCGTATAATCCGCAATCAACACCCCATTCTTCTCAATCGCAGCCAATGCTTCTTCAGCATATTTACGCGGACCAATATCATGTCGTTTTGCCGGCCACATAAAATACCACGCATTGTCGCGGTAAGGGAGCGGACGTGCACCCACCACATCGACACCGAGATATTTCGTAGTCTCTATCGCCGCAATATAACCAACAGGTGGCAGCAATCCCAGAAGCACCAAAACCACCGGCAGATATTTTTTATGAAGCGATGCAGCGCCAACTCCAATAGACACCGCAAGCACTGGATAAACCAACACATAGATATTAAATTTATCTGGGATGGAAGCTGTAATCCCGACGAATATAAAAAGTAGCAGCCATATTATCAGTGGCGCCATTTCCCAATATTTTTTCTGCCACGCGATAAAAATACCAGAACCGGCCAACACAAAACCGATTCCTAAAAAGTTATAGGAGGCATAAGCGATGAATTTTCCAAATTCACGCAGCGGGGAAACATCGAAGAAGCCATTGGAAGGATTCTGTAATCCCATCGCCCGCAGGAACGGCTGGCCCGCAAATAGCCGTGAAATGCTTTGTTGCCAATAAGGAAAGGATGCAGCAATGAAAACTAATGCCACAATGATCAGGCCCGCTATCGGCACTTTGCGAATACGCATAAATATCAGAGGCACAAGTGTGGCCCCTAACACAAGACCCATTGCGTGGTGCAATAATGTAAGACCCGCAAACAAAGCGGCCACCACTAGATATTCCATTTTCTCGCGTTGCCACCACAGTGTGACACAAGCATAGCAAGCAAATACCAATGCCGTATTAAAAGTATACACTTCTGCCAGAACAGACATCAGCCAGAATGTATGTGATACCATCAACGCAACCGCGGCCGCGGCCGAGGCAAATAATTGTTGTGTAATCATACCGCTGATAAAGGCGACCAGACCGATCGTCACTGCGCCAAAAAAGGCTGTCATGATGTTGGCGCGCGTACCTGCATCACCGATCGGAATCAATTGGAACAGTGATCCAACTCCGCGATAAAAAATATAATCCCGGCTCGTGCCAACAAAGGAGCGGTCACCCGCATAGACCATCCGCAACGCAAGATCGGCATTATCACCCCAACCAAATGTGGGGGCTAACGTAAAAAGATAAAAACCAAAAGCGCACAGCGCGCACAAAAATGAAATGCTTCGGATAGTCATTCTTGTATGAAATACCTCTTTGCCGCCGCAAGCAATGGTTTTTCAACCCACTGATAATAGAACACGCCCATGCCGCAAGAAAGAATAACAAACAATGTGAATGCGATATACCCATTCGGCACTAACGATGAAAACCTCGCCAACACAGAAATCGCCGGACCATGCACTAGATAAATAGCATAAGAAGCAGAGCCCAATAATAACAGCCAGCGGCAACGGCTAAAATCGATATCGCGCTCTATATGAGCGACACCCAATATGAAGAAAGCAAAACCTACGCCTGTTAATAAATGGATGACAGGAGCTGCATCACTATACAAAGAAAAAAGAGCCGAAATGATAACTAAGATGATTCCCGATGCTGCCAATAAATAGCGAAATGAATATAGTTTCTGCGTGTGATATATCGAACAAATCATCACCCCTAAAAGAAATTTGATGTTCGCTGTTCCCACCAGAAAATAAGCCCATCTGGGAAGAGGAAAAAAAGAGAGCGCTAGTATTGGCACCAGCCACACATAAATAAATCGGGGGTTACGCAGCCAGAAAAAACAGATGCCGAAAAGTAGATAGAAAATAACCTCATATTGCAAAGTCCATGCAACTGTTACTGCGGTTGGAGAATTGGAGGGCAGCAAAAATAAAGAACCCATAATGCTAAAACCTTCCCGTGCGGCCATAGACACAGAGGGCAGCAGAGAAAGCATGGCGATCATCACAATCGATATGGGTAAATACGGCACATAAATACGCAAGGCACGAGAAAGCAGATAGCCTCGAGCACCTTTTTTATTCATTGGAAGTGAGCGTGTCGAATGCGCAATAATAAAACCGGACAGCACAAAAAAATAATCTACGCCGAAATAACCTAAGTGAAATAATTGCAAATAATTGCCTTCCATGCCTTTATAGAAAAATTGGGAAGCATTTGCGGCATGGTGCGAAACCACAGCAATCGCCGCCAGTGCCCTTCCAATTTGAAGGCTATAAAGTTGATGTTTTAACATCAGAATAATCCTGCATTGTCATCACTGACAGCAACCCTTGTTCACGATACTGCGCCACCTTTTCGATAATCTGAGCAAAATTTTGAACCATCACGGGATGATTAATGAAATTATGAGGATGAAACCACATATGCACTACTCCATTATTCTCCACCGCATGCTTGAGGATATGATTCCAACGAAGTTGCGTTACCGAATTCGGCACATGTTTGCGCAAACCTTGTGGCCAGTTTAGAAAGAAGCCTGCCGGAATAACTGCTAAATTATTTGCATCATGCGCAAGTGTGGTTTGTGATTTCTCTAGAATATTAAACTCGGCAGCGAGGTTACCAAGCCTTCCTACTATATTCGTTTTATACGCCTTGCCTTCACGATAGCCTATATAGCCATATTTCTTCAGCAATCCGGTAAACCCCACCAAGTTACGGGGATAAATAAATGTATTGGGTTTTACTGTGAGAAGCTCTTGCGAAGCCTGAAAGTCATATTTGGCTTCTTCGAGTGTTAGTTCTTGTTCTAAAAAGGCACGGTGAAAACAGCTATGAGAGGCTATTTCATGAATACCTGCGTCGATCACACGCTTCATCGCGGAAGGGCAAAACCAGCCTTCATATTGTGCCGCCTCCATATCCTGATAAAACTTCTTCAGCCAGGCATGATAGGTTTTGGGCGTATTATAAAAAAGATCTTTGTGCTGCTTAAATTGTTGTGACGATTGGGTGAAAGCGCTCACGAATGCAAAACTCGCCGGGACCTTATATTTCTCCAGCACCGCCAACATCTGCGTATAGGCACCATTAATATTAGCCGTAGTAAAGTACTGTTCATGATAGGGTTGAATACTATCGGCCATTCCCCATTTTCCTTCGCAATCCAGCGAAAGAATAAATACTGCTTTATTACATGGCATCGAAATCTCCGCTCATAATATACCAGTTATTCGGCGCATAGATATTGGCCGGAAGATTTTCAGTTGTCAGCGGGCGAACGATGAATGGTTTTTTCTGCAATTTCAAAAACCATTGTCGGCAAAGACTTGTCCGCAAATGCGGCATGTTAGTCATGATCATTACCAGCATACATTTTCTGTCATAGGCATACCGTACAATATCTCGCAGCAATGCATCCACCACCTCTTTATTCCCCCACAATTCCGAGATACGGATGAAGCGTTTTTCTGGTTCTCCTTCCAGTGCACTCTCACGAAAAACAGCAAAGCCTTTCAATACTCCGACCTTTTTTGCACTGAGCCATATATGAGATAATTCTGCCTCTTGATTATAACGCCACTGAAACCATCGCGCGTCGCGCAGAACACGGCAACTTCTCTCCGGGAATTCAGTCTCACTCATTATTTCCTCAAGCATCGCCGCTTGCGGTTGCTCTATTGTTATCTCAAATCCAGAATCCGATTGAGGCTTTATTACATTCAGCGCTGAATGTACCCATTCTGGGACAAAATTAAAACGACGCAGCGGGTGAACAAACCGCACATAGCGTGGAATATCACAAACATGGCGCCAATTCATTTTATGGACATGCCCGCCATAAGAGGGTGGATTAGGGAAGCCATAGATTATTTTGATGTGCTGCCCCTTCAGCACATCAAAAATCTCCTTCCCCATTTGGGTAAATAGACCTTTTCCACCATGCGCAGGATCAACCATGATATCGAGTGCCTGCGCTGCAGCGACTTGCTGGTTGTTGCATAATACTCGTGTTGGCCACATCGCGTAGGCACCAACAAGTTTTCCGTTTTCTTCAGCGAGAATGACAGGTGCAAGCCCAGATTCTGTTTCTGTAAACCGCCAATTATCTTCTGCTATTGTTCGATTACTTTGATAGACGCGCCGGAAAAGATCCCGAATGGCATCGATATCCTGCGCGCGCATGAGGCGTAGTTGATAATTATTCATAGCGGAATCGAACGCTAGCATATTCCACCCAGATAGTTGATTGAAAAATGGTGCATATATGCTTAAGGTTGGGGCATGAGAAAGTATCTCTATTTAGCCTATGATCTTTCCTGTATTTGCGTTGCATTGATTGCAGCGCTCTATCTGCGTCACGGCTTTCCCCTGATTCAAGAAGGAAGGCCTGAAGATTTATATCTCATTCTACTCGTTACGTTGAGTGTTGGCGTCATCATATTGCCCCTCATGCAAACCCACTCCACTATGTGGCGTTTTACTTCTTCTTCTGAGCTGACCAGCATCATGATCGCGGTTGCATTGATTGCCCTCATCAGCAATAGCAGCATGTTCTTAATTAGCCGCCTTGAAATGATGCCGCGATCGGTTCCGCCAATGCATTGGGCAATCGCTGTTTTTGTGATGTGCGGCAGCCGCCTGATTGCGCGAAGGATTTTTGGTCACACACGTGGCTCTAAGCCTTCGTCGAAACAGCATGTGATTGTCATTGGCGCAACGCAGACAGCAGAACTCTACTTACAATTCATCAAAAACATTATCCAACATCCTGTCGTCGTCGAAGGTTTTCTGGATGACGACAAACGTTTGACCGACTGGATGTTCCAAAAACATAAAATTCTCGGCACACCGAAAGATCTGCCGCATATTATAGAGCAGTTGAATGTACATGGCATCCATATCAAACAAGTTGTGCTCGCAGAATTGATTGATAATTTACCGAAGGCGACAAAGAAATTATTGCTCAAAATGGAGCGCAACAAGCAGATTGAGCTGCTGCATTTTAGTAAATATATTGGCCCACAGCTTCGCTCGCGCACGAAGCGTGCCGCAGCTGATTATTATCACAAAACAAGTTCGCTTTCCCACAATGTGTATGAGAAGCCAACTGGCTTCTACCCTTATTTCAAGCGTCTATTCGACATTGTAGTTGGCCTTGCACTGATCGTTCTATTATCGCCCGTAATGCTGATCACAGCGCTGCTGATTGCATGTGACATTGGGTTTCCATTATTATTCTGGCAGCAGCGCCCTGGGCAATATGGCAAGCCATTCCGCCTATATAAATTCCGAACCATGCGCAAAGCTGGGCGTAAGTTAGAAGAAGATCGATTGCAGCATAAATCGGGTGATAAAAAACGTACTTCGTTGGTCGGCAAATTATTGCGTCGTTTGCGGCTCGATGAATTCCCGCAGCTCATACACATCATTACCGGCAGCATGTCATTTGTAGGGCCACGCCCATTATTGCCAGATGATCAACCGCCGCATGGCGAGGTGCGGTTAAGCATACGTCCTGGCGTTACTGGTTGGGCACAAATACATGGCGGTGATGCGCTGACTTCGGAGGAAAAGTTAGTACTCGATGTGTGGTATATTCGTAATATGTCGCTCTGGCTTGATATTCGCATCTTGCTTCGTACCCTGGTCGTCGTGCTAAAAGAAGATGCACAACAAAAAGTAAAGTCCCATCGATGAACAGTTATAACCAAACGTTTTTTTCGGGCGGCATCTTACGCTATTTGCACCATCTGCGATTTAAGTGGCTGGCAAAGCATCTGCGCGACAAAGAAAATACCTATTCATTGTTTGAGTTAGGTTGTTTCGATTGTCGGAGTCTTTACTTTATTCCTAAGCCCGCGCGTTATGTCGGTGCGGATTCTGGCTGGGAAGGCGGCATCGAAGATGCGCGCATGACCTATAACCAAGAGCAATGGATCGAATTGGTGATGGCGCAATCGGTGCAAGAACTCAGCATCTATAAAAACCAACGCTTTGATTATAGTGTTGCGCTTGAAACATTACAGCATCTGCCAGATTCTGTCTTGCGTGGCTACCTGGAGTTTCTTTCCCAAGTCACCCAAAAACGCCTTTTGATTACGGTGCCAGTTGAAATTGGCCCGGTGTTTTTAGTGAAACACCTCATCCGCCTTTTATTCGCCGGTTTCAAAAATATGGAAGTCGACCAGTATAGTTTGAAAGAAATAATTTGGCAGACGCGTGGGCAAACAGAGCGTGTAGAGAGATTTTGCCAAAAAGGATTTAACTACCGCACGCTTCTTAAAATTCTTGGTGAGTATTTTAATATTAGGATTGTCGAGGGTCTGCCCTTCCGTCGTTTTCCGCAGCTAAGTTTTCATATCGGCATTATCGCCGAACCGAAGAGGAAAAATGCGTAAAGATACGATTGCGATTATTGGTTTAGGATATGTCGGCTTGCCACTTGCCGTTGCCTTTGGCCAGAAAAGACCCGTTATTGGCTATGATATTTCAACAGCGCGCATTGCCGAATTACGTCGGGGGATCGATCGCAACCGCGAATCCTCCAAAGAGCAATTACAGAAAGCAACGCAACTTTCGTTTAGCCACAGACTGGAAGATCTTCGTAAATGCAGTGTGTTTATTGTTACCGTTCCTACACCTATTAATGATGCTAAACAGCCCGATTTAACGCCATTGCGCGCTGCTTCGGAAATGGTCGGTAAAGTGATGAAACCTGGCTCTATAGTGGTCTATGAATCTACTGTTTACCCGGGCTGCGTTCGTGAATTCTGTGTGCCTATTTTAGAAGAAAAATCGGGCCTTAAGTTTAACAAGGATTTCTTTGCGGGCTACAGCCCAGAGCGCATTAATCCAGGCGACCCGAAGCGAACAATCGCGGATATTGTGAAAGTAACTAGTGGCTCGACACCTAAAGTAGCGCAAGAAGTGGATACACTTTATCGCTCGATCATTACTGCTGGCACACATAAAGCTTCATCCATTGAAGTTGCAGAAGCCGCAAAAGTAATCGAAAACACACAACGCGACTTGAACATTGCGTTCATGAATGAGCTTGCGATTATTTTTCATCGCCTGGGTTTGGATACACATGAAGTATTGGCCGCTGCCGAAACAAAATGGAATTTCTTGCCTTTCAGGCCCGGCTTGGTGGGTGGGCATTGTATTGGCGTTGATCCATACTACCTCACCTATCGCGCACAACAAGTTGGCTATCATCCGGAAGTGATTCTGGCTGGCCGCCGGATTAATGACACGATGGGTGAATATGTAGCAGAGCGTGTGGTGCGGTTGATGCTGCGTGCACGCCGGCCGGTTGCCGATAGTCGTGTTCTTGTATTAGGATTAACCTTCAAAGAAAATTGCCCCGACTTACGCAATTCGCGCGTGATCGATGTTATTCGTGGTTTAGAAAATTTCCATGCGAAAGTGGATGTGTATGATCCATGGGCCAATAAAGAAGATGCGAAACATGAATATGATATTACCCTGCTCAAAAAAATGCCTGCTGCAAAAACTTATGATGCTGTGGTGTTAGCGGTGAGCCATCAAGAATTCTTAGCAATGGGCGCTAAGAAAATTCGGGCTTTGTGTAAAAAGAATGGCATCTTTTATGATGTGAAGGGGCTGTTCACCCAATCTGCAAGTGATGAGAGATTATGAAAATTTTGGTTACCGGCAATGCTGGCTTTATTGGCTTCCACACCGCAAAGAAATTGCTCGAACGTGGTGATGAGGTCGTTGGGTTTGATTGCGTGAATGATTATTATGATGTTGGACTTAAAGAAGCGCGCCTTAAATTGCTGCAAGAAACAGCACCAAAAGATAAGTATCATTTCGTGCGCGCGAATTTGGCCGATAAGGCGGCACTGAATCGCTGCTTTGATGAACATCGTTTTGACCGAGTGATCCATCTAGCCGCCCAAGCAGGGGTCCGTCACAGTTTAAGTCATCCGGAAGATTATGTGGAATCGAATATCATTGGTTTCACCCATATGCTCGAGGCCTGCCGCCACCATCGCACGCCACATTTGACCTATGCCTCGACCTCTAGCGTGTATGGAGCCAACACCAATATGCCGTTTTCAGAACATCACGGCGTTAACCATCCGCTACAATTTTATGCCGCCACCAAACGCGCCAATGAATTGATGGCGCATGCCTATAGTAATTTGTTTGCCTTACCGACAACGGGCCTACGTTTTTTTACCGTTTATGGGCCCTGGGGCAGACCCGATATGGCGCTGTTTCTGTTCACCAAAAACATCCTAGCCGGGAAGCCAATCCAGCTATTTAATAATGGCAATCACATGCGTGATTTTACCTATGTGGCCGACATCGTAGAAGGGGTGATCAGGGCGAGTGATCATATCGCCACCCCCGACCCGAATTGGGACAGCAACAACCCTGACCCCGCTACCAGTTCCGCGCCCTTCCGCCTCTATAATATTGGGAATAATAACCCGGTGAATTTGAGCGAATATGTGGCGGCACTCGAAGAGGCATTAGGTAAAAAAGCCGTTAAAGAATTGCTGCCTCTGCAACCAGGAGATGTGCCAAACACCTATGCGGACGTCTCTTTGTTGCAAAAAACCCTCGGCTATAAACCCGAAACTACTGTGCAAGAAGGGGTTAAGCAGTTCGTAGAATGGTATAAAAACTACTACTAGCCCTAGTTATTTGGCAGAAAAACGGCGTTCTTAAAAACCCTTATCTATCAAAGGCAAGCCGTTAAAATACTCTGTACTTTTCCGCCATCTCTCACTATATATAGTGTGTGCAATTTCGCACGACTTTGTCGCGAGGTATAGTTGATACACACGCAAAGAGACGCCATGGACCATATATGAAGTGTATCCCACCGCCAAAAAGCCTAGGGTTTTGGCGGCTTAGCCACGTCTACGTCTTTTTCTTGGTGTTCTTATTAAATGGCTGCGGCGCACTGCCCACTCTGGGGCCGCGCCCGGGTAGTTTTAGCAGCGCCAGTGAGCAACACATAGACGGCGATGGTGGCGACGAAGGAAACCTGCCCTTCGTATTAGTCGATGTAAACCGCAAAACCGTAGAGCGTCTTTTGGGGGCTGAGGATGCCGAATATTTCAAAGGCGCCTTTACCGATCGTGGCCCGCCGGCAGATGTTTTGCTGGGCGTGGGCGATACCATTCGTATCACCATTTTTGAAGCTGGCCCGGGGGGGCTTTTCATTCCCGCTAGCAACAGCATCAACAATGGAAATTACGTTACATTGCCCGACCAGGAAGTAGACCAAACCGGCTTCGTTACCATCCCTTATGCTGAGCGCAAAGGTGACCGTGGTTTGGTGAAAGTACATGGGCGACGCCCCTCAGAAGTGCAGCATGATATTGAAGAGCGGCTAATGAACCGGGCGATTGAGCCGCAAGTGATTGTGACCTTAGTCAAACGCACGTCGAATTTATATTCGATCATTGGCGATGTAAATGCGCCAGGGCGATTTAGCCTGGCCCAAGGTGGCTTGCGGATTTTAGATGCACTCAGCACAGCCGGCGGGCCGAAAAGCAATGATTACAACACATTGGTCACTTTGGAGCGTAGCGGCAATTCCGCAACCACCCGCCTCAGCACTTTATTAACCCAAAGCGAAAATAATATTTTCATTCAGCCCGGTGACGTCATCGCAGTCAAAAAAGAAGAGCGTTATTACAACGTGCTCGGTGCAACCCGCACCAATAACCGCATCGCGTTTGATGGCGAAAATCTGACCGTTGCTGATGCGCTTGCTAAAGCGGGCGGGCTCAATAACGATCTCGCAGAACCGGCAACTGTAGTAGTGTTCCGCCGCGAAGATCCAAAAACACTGGAAGCCATGGGCGTAAAAATTGCCACCTTTAAAGAAGCAGAGCCGATACCTACTGTCTATCGCATCAACTTCACCGAACCATCCGGCATGTTCCTCGCCCAGAAAATGCCTCTCCGTAGCAATGATGTGATTTATGTCTCCGAGCATCCATTCAACGATGCGACCAAATTATTGGGTGCATTACGTGATGTACTGCTGATCAAACTGATCGACAATTAATGGATCAACATGAACCCTCGGCTATTTCTCAAAAATCTTAGCCGACTGGATATAAGCGCCATTGTTTTTGCTTGTGTGCTGTCACTCACCTGCCTCGCACGGGGCGCGGTATATGATACAATGGTTGCGATATTATTGCTCATTTCCATACCAATTCTTTTTAGCGCGGCAGCACAGGCAAAGCCCGTTCATGCCACACTTAAGAAAATGGGGATGGCACTACTCATATCTCTTATTATCGTTCTCATTCTACAACAATGGCTGCAGCCCACCTTGCAAGATAAAGGTGCATGGTTTCAAGGAATTGGCCGGCTCTTATTCTTCATCTTTGCATTCGTCATTGCGCTTTATATCGGCTCTTCTGAATCCAGCGCCCGCCTGTTTTTACAAACATTGTTAGTCAGCGGTACACTTTGCTTAACAGCAACATTCCTCATCACCACTGCCAATGGTGTGCCCACTTCTACTTATTATTCCTATGCTCATGGATTTGTGAATGCAAACAATGCCGCAAACTATCTCGGCATCATGCTTTTATTAACATTAACGCAAGCAGCACGCCTTTTAAAACGCCCCAATTTTTCCCTGCATAAAATTTTGCCAGACTTCATTGATCAATTAAATATTGCCGCCATGATGCAGGGGTTTTTTCTACTCTATGCCCTTTTATTAGTAATGGCCGGGCTGTTCATGACCGGTTCACGCGGCGGCATTTTTCTGTCGTTACTCTGCGGTTTTCTTTTTTCCGTCATGGTGATTCTAAAAACGAACTTGCACTCACGCACGCGGAAATTGATCATTGTTTTAACCTCCGTCGTTATGGGAGCGATATTGGTATGGAGCTTCCTCAATTTTGGACAAACAGTTACGAACATTCTAGAGCGTGATGGCCTAAACCACCATACAAGGCTTGAAATTTACATCGCGGTGTTGCCTATGATTGGTGATCATTTGGCACTAGGTGTTGGCCTTAATAATTTCGCAGATATATTCCAACAATATCGCCCGAACAATATTCCCTCTGATGGGATTATCGATAAAGCGCATAATAGTTATTTGGAATTTGCGGCCGAAATGGGTTTACCTGCCTTGAGCATTCTCTTGGCCGTGCTTTTGCAAATAGGCCATACTTTATATATGGGCGTTAAAGGGCGCAAAGAACGCTATGTAACGCCCGCCCTAGGCTTATCTTTATGGGCATTAGTAGGATTACACTCCTTGATCGATTTTCCATTACAAATTCCTGGTCTGGCTGCACTCTGCATTGCCATTATTACTGTCTGCGCATCGCAGACAGATCCGCGCTTTTCTGAACCAAACCATAGTTCTGCAAGTGTACGCACAAAGCGTGTACGTATCCGCAAGCGTCGTGGTTCTACGAAGTCAGTGTCGTAGCAATTTTTTGTAAGTAGCTATCCAATACCAATCGTTGATCGAATTCCCGCTCTGCCTTTGCCCGGCTTTCTCTCCCCATTTGCGTACGCTGCTCTGGCGTAAGCTTAATAAATTCGATCATGGCCTTACTCAAATCCTGCGCATCCCGCACCCGGCACAAGAAACCGTTCTTGCCCTGCTCCACCACATGCTTACAGCCAGGCACATCCGTTGCAATGAGTGGCTTACCCACACCGGCACCCTCTAATAACACGCGCGACATGCCTTCGCGATAGGAAGGCAGCACCACACAATCATGTGCCCTCATGACCTCACGTATGTCACTTCTTTCGCCAAGATATTCTATCTTTTTTTCTGCCACCCATTGATCTATTACTGCATCTGGAATTGATGTTTTGTTCTGTACGCCTCGTGGCCCCACCAATCGAAAAACAGTCTGCGGGTATGTTGCTTTTACTATGCTTGCTGCTTCCACAAATTCACCGACACCTTTATCCCACAACATCCGCGCAATCAGCACAAAGCAAATCGGTTCAGAGTTTTTTTGTTCTTCTTTGGCCGGACAAAAATAATCAAGATCAATGCCAGAACCAGGAAGCAGAGCAGCCTTTTCTGCACTCACTAGTTTCATTTTCACAAACAAATCACGGTCTTCCGGATTTTGGAAAAACACACAAGACGAATGGAGGAATGCCCATCGGTAAAGCATCTTAGCAACGTGTGTCAGCCAGTTATTGTGGATAAACACTGTGCCCAAACCGGACACATTATTAATAATAGGAATACCTAATAATCTGGCAGCAAAGGCAGCGTAAATATTAGGCTTAATCGTATAGGTCAATATCACATCCGGCTTTACAGTATGCAGCAACCAAAGATAGCGGCAGAACAACAGCGCATCCTGCCATAACGATGTTCCGGCATTTTGCATGGACAAATTAATGTGCCGATCAACAATCGTTTTAAGTCGTGCCGTATAGGCATCTTCGGGCGCGGCAGTAATGACCTGATAGTCCTTTTCTTTCAGCGCACGAATCAATGGCGCACGGAAATGATAAATATTCCACGACGTGTTGATCGAGATAAGGATGCGCTTAGTCATTAAACAATATGTTTTGATAAGGAAGGTAAGCGAAGGCCACGTTACCAAGCATGAACCAACTGCCTAACAGCAGAAAATGGAACATAATAACGCCAAACATCGCCAGTAATTTTGTACCTCTGGCGGTACTCACTACCAATGCAGGATAAACAATCATCGGCACGAAATAGAGATAAATCGTCAACCGGCTTGCTACCGTTGAGGAGAAGAGATTGATCATGAATACAGCGAGCGATGCATACAAACCAAAATCCAGCAATCCAGGATTATAGATGCTGTCCATAATACGTTTTTTATAGATGAAGCCAAGCATTGCGGGAAAGGCAATCATCGCAATGTGATAGAGTGAGCCGATCGACTCCACCGAATAATTTCCTTCCAAATAACGGTGACGATATTGCACAACGTTATCCGCATAAAGAGATACTTCGGAGCTCAAATAAAAGGTAACTAACAATACCAATGATCCGATAAGCAGTTTATAGCGGATCGCAATATTCAACTTGGTTACGAGCAAAATATTATTTGCCAATGCACTGGTGTGAAACATCGCTGCTGTCAGAATATAAAGTCCGCGTGTTAAAAAGCTGTAGCGCTCCCAACGCGAGAGCAAAAACAGCATAATACCCGCCGCCATCGATTGGCGAATACCGGACATACTCACCACCACGATAAAATAGGGCGTTGCGGCAACCAATGCGAGCCATGGGTTTGCGGTTCGGCGCGCAAAACTAAGCACTCCAATCATCAAAATGATCGCCGCCACCATATTACTAAGATAGACATGTGTGCCCAAAGTTTCCGAAAGCCAAAACAGCGAGTATGACAGCGGCTCGGCATGAAAAATCATGTCCAAGAAATCAGAGTTGCTTAACGATGTGTGGATATATGTATACTGCGCCCAATCCGGGCCAACCTTATAACGCAGGCCAATAAACAGCACATAAATAACAAATGTAAAATACCACAGCAGCAATGACATTCTGCGCACGTTCAACAGCGCAAACAGCGACGGAATAATTAGCAATATAAAATATGGAATCATGATACTCTAGTGTTCATACAAGATTCATGGCATGATCTCCAACAGATAAACAATAGGAACAATGCGATGTGCGGAATCGCAGGTATTTTTTCATTTAGCCAAGCGCTCAATACGGCACACATAGAGGGCATGGTCGATGCGCTTGTCGCTCGTGGCCCGGATGATCGCGGTGTATGGCTTGATGCCGAACAAGGAATTGCGCTAGGACATCGGCGACTCTCCATTATTGACCTCTCGCCCCTAGGTCACCAACCAATGTTTTCTGCCTCTGGTCGTTATGTCATTAGTTATAATGGCGAGCTTTATAATTATCGCGAACTGCGCGCCCAACTAGATTATCCTTGGCATAGTGAGTCGGATACCGAGGTGCTTCTCGCCGCGATAGAACAATGGGGTATCGAAAAAGCATTGCCCAAATTAAATGGAATGTTCGCTTTTGCCATCTGGGACAAACAAGAACAAACTCTTTCGCTCGCCCGAGACCGCATGGGCGAGAAGCCACTTTATTATGGCTGGGTCGGCAAACAATTCGTCTTCGCCTCTGAACTAAAAGCTTTCCACAATTTACCTGGCTGGCCACCCGCCATCAACCGCGAGGCACTTTATCAGCTAATGCAATATAGCTATATCCCGGCACCTCATTCGATCTACAAAAACATTTCGAAATTAGAGCCAGGCTTTTATTTAAGCATCGCAACCGGCCAACAAACACTCGAGCCAAAAGCGTATTGGTCTTACGAGGCGATGGTCAAAGAAAATATCTCAAAGCGTGTGACTTATGGAGAAAAAGAAGCTGCCGATCAGCTTGAAGCCAAATTGAAATATGCTGTGGGCCAACGAATGGTTGCCGATGTGGGGCTTGGTGCCTTTCTTTCCGGTGGCATCGATTCTTCTAGTATTGTTGCTCTGATGCAGGTGCAATCCACACGACCCATTGAAACCTTCACTATAGGTTTTGAGGAACGTGGATTTGATGAAGCACCTTATGCCAAAGCAGTTGCCGAACATTTACACACTGCTCATACGGAACTTTATGTTTCCTCTGCAAAAGCACTAGATGTCATTCCGAAATTATCAAATATCTATGATGAACCATTTGCGGACCCTTCCCAAATTCCAACCTATTTGGTTTCACAATTAGCTCGCCAAACTGTGACCGTTGCACTTTCTGGTGATGGTGGCGATGAATTATTCGGTGGTTACAACCGCCATTTCCGTGGCCCAGGCTTATGGAATATTCTATCCGCCATTCCGCTACCACTACGCAAAATCGCAGCACTCTATAATGACAAACTAGATGCGATTTCTGCAGAAGATTTTTATCGAAAACTTGCCTCCACGAACGCTAATCCAGAAAAAGTAATAAAGGGAAGTATTCCGCCATTACCTCAAGGCGGCAATACTCTGAATCATCCCTTCGCCGAATGGATGATGCTGCAAGATGGGCTGACTTATTTCCCCGGCGATATACTAACTAAGGTAGATCGCGCCGCAATGTCGGTCGGCCTGGAAACACGCACACCCTTTACCGATCCTGCATTGATGGCATTCGCCTGGCAGTTGCCGCTCGATATGAAAATTCGTGACGGCAAAGGTAAGTGGCTTTTGCGACAGGTTCTCTCCCGTTATGTGCCAGAAAAATTGATTGAGCGGCCAAAGGCCGGATTCGCTATTCCCGTCGGCCAATGGTTGCGCGGCCCGCTGCGCTCTTGGGCCGAGGATTTACTTTCGCCCGAAACACTCAGACAACAAGAATTATTAAATGCTGATGCCGTTCAAAAATTATGGCTCGAGCATCAGTTGCATTTGCGCAATAACGAGAAACAACTCTGGACGATATTGATGTTTCAATCCTGGCTCAGCAATGCCTGAATCTGATTCGCGATATAAGGCCCATAGCGCTGAATAGAAAATTCTTTTTCAATCTTCGCCCTGCCCGCATGGCCCATCTGTTTTCGCAATGTTGGATTATCAAGCAATTGTTGCACGGCATCGCGCCACTCTTTCTCGGTAGATGCCAAAAATCCGTTTACGCCATGCTCCACAATCTCACTATTCACTCCGACCGGCGATGCAATTACTGGAATACCGCACGCCATATACTGAATAAGTTTATAGCCACACTTCCCTCTCGCCCATGGCTCATTGGGAAGCGGCATCATTCCAATATCCATTTCCTGTATATCTTCAACCTCTCGCGATTCAGACCATTCGCGGAATTTAAATGGCAGCTGCCGATTCGTCGCGTGACCGGCACCAATCACCAACATCGAAAGCTTGTCTTCTGCGATAAGTGGCAACAGGCTTTTCGCGATCGGCAAACAATAGACTTCCCACGTTGAAGGCGAGCCTATCCAGCCCAATACAGGTTTTTGTCCTGCAGCCTTTTCTTTCGGTACATATGTTTTTATATTGAGTGTCGTCGGAATAATTTCCGTACGTTTGCAGTATTGTTTTACATATTTCTCCAGATAATCATTTCCACAAAACGCCAGATCACTCGCTTGCAGCAAGGGAATGAGTTTTTTACTCAAGAATGTACGCGTCCACTTGTTCGGGTGTTGATCATATTGATGAAAAATAGCATCATCAAAATCGAGTATGATCGGCTTATTCGCGAATTTCAGAACGGCATCGATTGTCCCTGGCAAATAGGGAAATAGTTCATATTGCACCCACAAAAAGTCATATTGCCGGACGCGCAGTAAATCCAATAGACGCTTTCCATAGGCCTGCATTATGCGAAGCGCTTGATGATGACCTTCCTGAAAAAACCTTTCCAGATAGCCATTATCAAACAAAGGGCAAATATCGATTTCGATTCCTTCCTCCTGTAGATAAGGAATAGTTTGCACAAACCGTTGGCGGGTGCTGGCGGCGAGAGAGCCATATTTCGCAAAGACAAGTCCGCGTTTCACAAAGGTCGATTTTCCTGCAGAAGTTTTCTAATGAATACCGTAAGAATAAGACTAGTATAAAAACATGCGAAAAGTATCAAAATTATTTTCTGACATGACGAAATCGGTTGGTTCTAGCGGCGCACAGTTTTTCCTCACGCTCTGCACCACTCCTTTGATGACACGTTTTTACGATCCCTCTTCTTACGCCACATTTGGTATCATCCATACCACAGCCACACTTTTCATCGGCATCGGATTTCTCTCGCTACAAAGCGTCTATCCACAGGAAAAAAAGGCCTCCGGCCGCGCCGAAGTGATGCAGACCATGATATGGCTATTGATCGGCCTTGTATCGCTCGCCGCATTTTCTGCAACAGGACTGGCTGTTGCCAGTCACCTACATATTAGCGCCCCTATTTCGACTCTTTGCTTAATAATGCTTCCAGTATTGGTGCTAACTTACGGTATTCGCCAAATGGCAACTGCCGTTGCTATCGAGCGCACAAATTTTGGCGCTCTCTCGCTCGGCCAAATTGTGGAACCTGTTTGCTCGCGCGGCGGTTCCATTGCGTTGGGCGCGACATTGGGCAGTCACTCCATTTTTATGCTCGGTTCCACTGCTGCTGGCCACATCATCAACTCGCTGCTGTTATTTAGAAAAGTCCTAAATGGGAAGTTGGGCAAATGGCGTGCGCATGTGAATCCTTTTGCCGTTCTCAAACACCATTCTCATTTCGTTTTTTTTAATACACTTTCGCAGCAAGCCCAGCCGATGATGATGCTTGGAATACAAATGGCAATCGCTGCATTTTTTTCCGGCGAAGCCGCGGGGCATTATATTCTTGCCGTATCGATTTTAACCCTACCAACCACCATGATCTTATTAGCGACAACGCCCGCGCTATATCGCCATTTTATAGAAATCGAGCGCACGCGGGCAGCTCATTTGCCCCAACATTTGCTTAAGGCACTAAGCCTATATCTGCTCGCTGCCTTCTGCCTTTTCACTCCTATTTTTTTCTTCGGCGAAGAAATTTTCGCATTTGCCTTCGGTGAAAAATGGACCGATTCCGGATCAATCGCCAGCGTGCTAAGTATCGCCTATGTATTGAGCTTTACATTAATGGGTGTGCAAACTTGTTTCATGGTGGTGCATCGCCTGAAATTACAATTCGTTCTCGAAATGTGCGCCTGCAGTTTTATTTTGGTTGCCGCCATTTTATGTTTCAAGTTCATGGAGTTTCATGCTGCGCTTCACTGTCTGGCAGCACTTTGGCTAATGCGCAGTCTTCTATTACTCCTCACCTGCATCATCGTTACCTTTAAACATGCGGGAAGCCATGAATGATCGCCTGAATATTCTTCTCATCTCACCTAATGCGCCGCCAAAAAATACCGCGGAGTCCATTCAGGTGCGTCGTATTCTGGCAGAGCTCGACAAACACGCTTCTGGCCAATTAGTCACCGTTACCTCCACTGGCTCGTGGGGTAAAGCAGATCCTTCGTTAGCGCTACCTTTGCAACATTTTGATACAGAATTGCTTGATCTGCCGTTCCATCTTTTCACTGGTCGTTTATTGATGTCTCGCCACTTTGCGCAGCTACATATGCCAGACGCATTATTCTGGATTACCTATAGGGCCAAATACATTATCCGCCGGCTAAAAAAGCAGCCGGATATTATTTATTCCCGCTCGAGCCCTATGAGCGCAGCATTGCTTGCCTACAAATTGAAACAAAAACTCGGCGTTCAATGGATCATGCATTTAAGCGATCCCTGGGCTGATAATCCATATAAGAAGTTTGATCCGCGTGATGAAAAAGCAGAAGCGACCTGTTTTACCCACGCCGATTTAATTACACTTACGACACAGGGGCAAGCGACGCATTACCAGAAAAAATATCCATCCTTTGCGAAGAAAATTTTCGTTTCACCAAATGTGATGGACGAAGAAAATCATCCGTCCAAACGATTCTCGGATGGGCAGTTGCATATCGTATTTGCCGGCAGTCTTTATGGCGATCGCTCCCCAGAGCCTTTCTTGAAGGCACTAGACATCTTGCGCAATACACAGCCTGAGTTATTCAAAAAACTTCGTGTCGATTTTTATGGCAATGCCCAAGAGGCTGCTCTGAAATTACTGAAGGATGCATCTGATGTTGTGCTTTATCATGGCGCTGTTTCTTTTGCAGAAGCCTATGCAGCACAAGCTTCCGCCGATATCGTGCTTAATATCGAAGCCGAATTAAATGATCCGCTGGGCAATTGTTTTCTGCCCTCCAAAGTGATTGATTGTCTGGCGCTTGGTAGGCCAATATTAGCCATTACACCTGCTGGCAGCGAAACCACAGCCATCTGTGAAGAAGGTTATGGATGGGCAGTGCCGCCTTCACAGCCAAACGAGCTTGCGTCGCAGATTGCAAAATTAGTAGAAATGCTCCCGGAGTTACGAGATGCCCCGGCAAAGGCAGCACCCAAACGTTATAGTGCAAAAACAGTGACAGATGATTTACTATCGCACATGAATCGACTTCAACGGGAACACAGATTATGAAACCTTTGCAAATTGCACTCATCGCAGGCACGCGCCCTGAAGTGATCAAAATGCTGCCGGTATATCTGGAACTGAAGAAGCGCCCCGGCATATTGCCAAAAATGATTTTAACAGGTCAGCACCGCGAATTGGCTCATGATGTTCTACGCATTTTTAATATTGTGCCGGATCTTGATATGGAAGTGATGCAAGAGGGGCAAACATTGCTCACTCTCTTCAGCCGCATTTCCTCTGCACTTGCCAATTACATGACTAACGATCGTCCGGATATCGTATTGGCACAAGGTGACACTACTTCTGCAATGATGGCCGGAATGTTCGCATTCTACGCCGGTATACCAGTTGGGCATATTGAAGCAGGACTGCGTACCGGTAATTTGCAGTCACCATTTCCTGAAGAATTTAATCGCCGTGTGTTGACGCTTGCCGCGCGCTGGCATTTTGCACCAACCAAAACCGCCGCTGAGAATCTTGCAAAAGAAGGCATCAATCAAAATGTGTGTGTTGTTGGCAATACCGTTATCGATGCCGCACTAATTATGGCAAAACAGAAAACAAAAAATATTGAGGCACTACAAAAACGATTCCCTTTCCTCCTGGAGGAAAAGAAACGTCTGGTATTAATAACGGCGCATCGTCGTGAAAACTTCGGCAACGGCATGCGCTCTATTGCTGCCGCCATCAAAGAGCTCGCTAAATTAAAACCGGAGTTTGAGTTTCTTTTGCCGATGCACCCGAATCCAAATGTACGACCCGTATTTATGTCTGCACTTCAAGGCTGCCCTAATATCCACCTCACCGATCCAATGGATTATGATGAAATTTTATTCTTAATCCAAAAATCCGTTCTGATTCTAACCGACTCCGGTGGGATTCAGGAAGAGGCACCTATTTTCGATGTTCCAGTATTGGTGTTACGTAATGAGACAGAAAGGCCAGAGGGCGTTGCAGCCGGATGCAGCGTTTTGGTCGGCACTGATCCGAAGATAATTCAGCAGAACTTTCTTACACTTGTGAGTAAACCTGCTGAATATAAAAAAATGGCAAGCGCCAAAAATCCTTATGGCGACGGCAGCGCAAGCCGCCGCATTGCCGACATTCTTTTAGAACATCTATGAAAATCCTGATGCTGACAGCGCAGCTTGGCTATGGTGGCGCGGAAACCTCATTCATTCGCCTGGCAAATTATTTGGCGCAATCCATGGATGTCACGGTTGCGTTATTTACCAGTGATTATGGCAAAGGTGCTTATGCCCTAGGACACGAGACACTCAATGCGAAGATTGTGTTGCTTGATAGCCCCGTGCGCGCTGGTCGCTTAAAACGCTGGTGGCAAAGAATTAAGGCAGTACGGAAACTCAAAGCTGATAGTGATGCAGCCATCAGCTTCCTTTCCGGGCCGAGTATGGTGAATGTGCTCGCTGGCCTTAATTCTCGCACCGTTATTTCTCTGCGTGGCTCACGTGTATATGATCCGGTCGCATCTCGGCCAAGTCGTTTATTGTTTCAATATTTTTTAGACCCTATCGCCTTTTGGTTGGCTGCACGCATTGTGCCGGTATCACCGGGGCTTAAAAATGAAATTAAACAAATAGCCGGAGTTGGAGTTTTAACAAAAGTCCGTGCCATTCCACCTTTTGTAGAAATAGCCTCCCTGCAACACAAACTCTCTCAACTTGCGCCCGAACCTTATACCCAGCTGAGGGGCGAGAAAGTCATTGTCAGCGTCGGTCGTCTATCGGTAGAAAAGGGATTCCATCACTTGATCCGTGTATTCGCTGAGTTAACAAAAACAGAAAAGGGCATAAAACTACTATTGGTAGGGGATGGGCCAATGCTGTCCGAATTACGCCATCAATGTATTAAGCGTGGTTTAGCTATTGATGATTTCTCACCTGGCAAAACATCTGTGTTGTTTGCAGGTTATCAAAAAAATGCGCTGCCGTTGATGGCGCTCGGAAAAGTCTACGCGATGACTTCGTCCACAGAAGGGTTTCCAAGCGTTATGTTAGAGGCAATGGCGGCCGGAGTACCGGTAATTGCCACAGATGCACCTTGGGGTGCTCGTGCAATTCTTTCTGAGCAGGCAGAAGAAAATTCCGATCCCTACCCCACCAGCAAAGCAACTGAGTCTGACTATGGCATTCTCATGCCACGCATTGATGATCCTGGTTATGACAGGGAGTGGGTGCGAATATTGAGTGAGTGTTTGCGCACAGAGAAATGGCGTGAACTCTACAGTCAAAAAGGAAAAGGACGTCTCCCTGATTACGATATTGAGCGCATCGGTCAAGAATGGAAGAAGCTGATTGATTCTCTGGTAAAAAAATAGCACCATTCAGTTATGAATTTTATATCCTTCGATTTTTTTCTATTTACAGTTCTTGCCATCTTTTTGATGCGCTTTACAAAGCAACCGCATCTAAAATCAGCGATCGTTCTCTTTCTTAATGCGATATTTTTTGCCAGCTTCTTTGCTTCACCAATAGAGGCGCTGCCTGTGCTCGGCATGCTTGCACTGGGTTATGTTTGCTTACAAATTGTTGCGCGGTTTCGCTATGCCTTGGGTTTCATTATTGTTGCCGTCATATTGCTCTTTGCGTGGCTGAAACGATATGCACTAATTGAGCCTTTATTACCGATCGACGCTTCACCATTGGTGGTAGTCGGATTGTCCTATATCCTATTCCGCACCTTACATTTGATGATCGATGTGGCGCAGGGCGATAAGGCCGTGCCGCCGCTATTACAATATTTTAATTATTGTCTATTTTTCCCTACCTTTGTCTCAGGCCCCATTCAGCGCTATGAACATTATGAAGCGGAGATAAGCAAACCTGTACCGTCACTCACAGTGCCTGTGTTGCACAAAACGCTAAGTCGTATATTGCTCGGCATTATATTGGTCATGGTTATTTCGGCCTATGCTTCCAATATGCTGGAGTGGCTGAAAGGCACTCGCTCACTCTCCACGCCTGCACAAGCCGAGTGGTTAAAGTCAGGCGTGCTTTTTGCAATTGTATCGTTTTTGATGTTTGTAAAACTCTATACGAATTTTTCCGGCAGCATGCATATCATCATCGGCATCGGCACATTAGCTGGTGTAACCTTGCCGGAGAATTTTAACAAGCCGTACTTGGCAAAGAATTTTCTCGATTTCTGGGCGCGCTGGCACATTACGCTATCCGAGTGGATTAAATTTTATCTCTTCAATCCATTGCTCAAATGGCTAACGCGACATTTTCCCTCACCACGCGCAGCGCACACTATCGGCGCCATCGCATTTTTTGTCTCATTTATGGTAATTGGCCTATGGCATGGCAACACTCTGTTATTTGTAGTGCTCGGCATTTTGTTGGGTCTTGGGGCAACTGGCAATAAACTCTGGCAACAATTCTGCCTTCGCCGATTAGGCAAAAAACGTTACCAGTCACTTACACAACGCAATTGGTATTTCCAATTCTCCCGCGGACTTACTCTCAGCTATATCGCGACCGCACTCATGTGCTTTTGGCTCGATGCAAATTATCTGCACGCAAATAATATTCTATTGTGGCTGAAGATTATGGTGATAAGCTTCTTAGTAATGACCACTGGGTTTGCCATCCTCGGTGGCATAATCGACACCATTTTTAATCTTGTGCGACGCTGCAATATTCACCCGCCCTCACTTTCGTCCCAACCCGCAATGATTCTATCAATGGCATTCTTAGTGTTCTTGATATTTAATCTCATTGGTGCATTCGGCAGCGACACTCCCGAATTTATTTACAAGGGGTTCTGATGTTATCCATCGCACGCTATCTTTTAAGTGTCTTGGTGTTGGCAGTGATCATGCAGTGCGCCTTTCTAGTGCTAGTCATAAACATAACTTGGAAAGAGGTGTTGGATAGCCATCATAAAAATAACAGCATTTTCCAAGATGAGGCCCGCGCTGGAATTTACGGCTCGCCGATGATTGTGCGGGGCAGCGATCATCTGCAGGTGGTGATTCTGGGCGTATCGAATACCGTCCGTGCATTGCGCCCAGAACAATTGCAGCCTTTGCTCGGTATACCTGTCCATAATATCGGGATGGGCGGTCAGCGCTTTCGCGCGTTCGACCAAATGGTTGAACTGCTCTATCGCCAAACACCAAAAGAAAAGCGCCGCAATTATGTGTTCGTAATCGCCCCAAGCTATCCGCTTATTGCAGACATGAAAGAAAATATGGGGGGCAAAAGATCCTCCGTGGATGAGGAAATGCTACGCTACGGTATATTCGTTGAGACACCACAGGGAATCATTCCGCGCGTTTCTGATGCTAGGCTTTCTTCCGCATTACAAGCCGTATGGCCCTTCATGGCCCCGCAGGCGATTTATACGGTAACATTACAAACCTTATTACCGAAGGTCGTGTGGTCTTACATCATCAAGGCGGTGCCGTTTACGAATGAGGAGACAAACACCATCACCTTTACGCCCGAACAAAACAAAGCGCGTATCGATTTTTATAATACAGAAGTCATCGACACCACAGGCGCTTACACCTTTGACCATTTAATCCGCGCGGCCGATCGCATTAGCGCAGAAGGTGGGCAGCTGGTGATTATCGATCTGCCTTCTGCAACTTGGCTCCAAAAAGCGACACCGCTTTATGCTGCCTATCAGCAGCTCAAAAAACCTTATTATGCCCGCCTACAAAAACAAAAGAATATTCGCTTCCTTGAGTTACAAGATGGATTTGCCAACGAAGATTTTTATGACGGCATCCATGTGCGTGCGAGAATTAGTTCGAAAATTGCCACGCTTGCTGCTATCCCTATTGGGCAAGCACTTGATGCATTAAACAAATCACACTGATCGGATGACGAACCATGGAACAAAATGACATCTCAAAAAAACTCACCTCTGTTTTCCACGCGGTGTTTGATGATGAATCGATTATACTAAAACCCGAAATGACTGCTGCTGATATTGAAGAGTGGGATAGCCTAACCCACATACGCCTCATTTTATCGGTTGAAAAAGAGTTCGGCGTGAAGTTCTCGGCGGCCGAGGTTGGAAACCTAAAAAATGTTGGTGATTTCCTTTCCCTCATCGAAAGCAAATTGTAGTTCTATGCAGCCCGTTTCTTCCTATGTACCAACCATTATTGAAGAAATAAGCGCCACCAATCCGCTACAAAAGAAGTTTTTGGATAACGCGATCACACAATTAAGCGCGGATGAAATAAACGACCTAAATACCTATCTTTCCTTCTGCGTTGCCTCCGGCATTACCCTGCCCTATCTCGCGGATTGTTATCTTACCATTGTGAAAGATACACTGAGCGAGCAAACCTATTTCATGGAGCATGAAGCCTATCGTTATAACCGCTTTGCCGATGTCGGAGACAATGTCTATTTTAACGATGCCTACATGAAAAAATACATGTATGGGCTGGCGATCACCGCCTTCCTCTGGCCGAACCACACCGCCCTACATCGCTTTTTTTTAGAAAATATTCCTACGAACAAAAAAGGCAAATATCTCGAGATCGGCCCCGGCCACGGTTATTATTTCATGAACGCAATGGCGCGCAGCGCCTATGACAATTTCACTGGCGTCGATATCAGTAAAACCAGCCTCGATCTAACCAAAAATATTATCCACCATTATTATCCTGATGCCAGTTCACGTGTTTCATTAGTGGAAGCGGATTTTCTAAATTGGCAAGATCACAACGGACCCTATGATGCGATTACGATGGGTGAAGTGTTAGAGCATGTCGAAAACCCGCTCGATTTTTTAAAGAAGATTGCATCGCTTAGCACGCCGGCCACACATGTGTTTCTAACCACCTGTGTCAATGCACCAGCAATTGATCACATCTATCTTTTCCGAACACCGCAAGAAGTGGAAACGATGATGGAGGCTGCCGGATTCTCCGTCGTCAAAAAACATTACGCACCGTATGTCGGCAAAACACTGGAATATTGTGCGAAATATAAACTCGCAATCAACGTTGCCTACGTCGTTAAAAAAAGAAGCTAATATGAACGAAGCGGGGCTTACCTTTCATCATCTTGGTTTAGCAGTGAAGGAAGAGGAGCCAGCGATCCAATTTCTGAATGATCTAGGATATAAGGTTGGTGAGAAGATTTTTGATCCACTGCAAAATGTAAATCTCCGAATGTGTTCTCATCCCGCAATGCCAAGCGTCGAAATGATTACGCCAGCAGAAGGCAAATCACCGATCGATTCTATCATCGCCAAACATGGCGCCTGCATTTACCATACCTGTTACACCTCAAATAACGTCGCCAAATCATTGTCATTCTTAGAAAACAAAGGCCACCGCATCCTACCCGTCTCAACACCAAAAGCGGCCATCCTTTTCCAGGGCAAGCCCGTTTCGTTTTATAATATTCTTGGATTTGGCATCATCGAAATCATCGACATGGCAACCGCATGACACGCAATATCTACACCGATTTAACCTGGCTACCGCGCCCGCCACAAGATTTCTCTGCGCAAGTAAAATCGACGGATGCAGGCAAGAGTTTGCAAAAACTGGCGCAGCATGCACTCAATGAAAATCAACTCAATAGCCTCGCGAAAAAGTTCAATAAGTTGCGTGCAGCCTCGACCGATTTCTCGCCGCTGACGCCATTTAAGTTAGGCATTATCGGAAACGCGACCACGCATTTTGTGGCGCCTGCCATACAAGCAAGTGCACTGCGCCACGGCATTGCGCTCACCGTCGCCGAAGGTCATTACGATCAGCCTATGCAGGAGGCACTCGATGTGCGCTCGACCATTCACCAATTACAACCAGACGGCGTATTGGTCGCGATTGATTATCGCGGGTTGGGGCTATTACCATCACCCGGCAATAAGGAAATGGCGCAGGAAAACATTGCGGCAGCGATGGCACATCTCAAACAAATCAGCGACGGCATTCACGCCAACAGTAAAGCAATTTGTATTTTCAAAACATTAGCCCGTCCGGTAGAGCCAGTATTCGGCAGCTTCGATGCGGCTTTGCCAGGCACTCAACGCTGGTTAATTGATCACTTCAATCGCGCATTAGCAGAATGGTTATTGGGGACATCAGATGTATTGTTTGATGTAGCAGGCCTCGCCGAAACCGTTGGTCTTGCCGAGTGGCATGACCAGACATTATGGAACATGGCGAAACTTCCTTTCGCCAGTATCTTCATTCCAATCTATAGCGAAATGCTCGCGCGTATTCTCGGTGCATTGCGTGGCAAAAGTCGGCGCTGCCTGATTCTCGATCTCGACAACACACTCTGGGGAGGCGTCATCGGCGATGATGGCTTAGAGGGCATTATCATCGGCCAAGGCAACGCTACAGGCGAAGCGCATTTAGCAGTACAGCATACTGCATTAGGCTTGCGTGCACGCGGAGTAGTGCTCGCGGTATCCTCAAAAAATACGGATGAGATTGCGCGCACACCGTTTCAGAAACATCCCGAAATGGCATTGCGCGAAGAACATATCGCCGTGTTCCAAGCAAATTGGAATGATAAAGCGACCAATATTCGCGCGATTGCTGGAGAGTTAAATCTTGGTTTGGATGCAATGGTGTTTCTCGATGATAACCCAGTCGAGCGCGGTTTGGTGCGCCAGATGTTGCCGCAAGTTGCAGTGCCGGAATTACCGGCTGATCCCGCGCTCTATGCACGCACTTTATTAGCAGCAGGATATTTCGAAGCCGTCGCGTTTTCGGAAGAAGATCGCAAGCGCGCAGACTTCTACAGCCAAAATGCACGCCGCGTTAGCTTGCAAAAACAAGCGGGCGATATGGAATCTTATTTGCGTTCATTGCAGATGGTCATGACAATTGCACCGTTTGATGCAGTTGGCCGCGCGCGCATTTCACAACTAGCCAATAAATCAAATCAGTTTAACCTCACCACTCGCCGCTATTCAGAGGCGGATATTGCAGCAATCGAAGTCGACCCCGCCTGCCATCACTGGCAAATTCGCCTAAGCGATATCTATGGCGATAACGGCATGATCAGCGTCATCATTTGTCGTGATAAAGGCAAAGAGTGGGAGATTGATACCTGGCTGATGAGCTGCCGCGTGCTCGGGCGAAAAGTTGAAGATGCTGCACTCCAAAAAATTATCGCACAGGCCAAAAAGCATGGCATTGAAAAACTGATCGGCGTTTATTTGCCAACCGGGCGAAATGGATTAGTAACCGATCATTATATAAAGCTGGGCTTCACATTAGACACACAAAACGAAGATGGCTCAAAACGCTATCACTTGCTGGTTAAGGATGCCCCAGTCACTACTTTCCCGATAGAAATTTGCTCAAAATGAGCGAGCTTCCATTACTCATCCGCCGAATTTTTAATCGTCTAGGCCGCCCCTTCGGCATCAACCCTTTTCCGCGCGCATTCCATTATGATGCCACTTCTGAAAATCAGCATGCTTTTGAAAAAATTTATCAGGAGAATTTCTGGGGCTCAGAACAAAGCCGCAGTGGTGTTGGCAGCGAAATCGCCTTCACCGATAATTATCGCGTAGCGCTCACTAACTTAATTAGACGCGAAAAATTCCATCGCTTTTTTGATGCACCTTGCGGTGATTTAAACTGGATGTCGGTACTGTTAAAAGAAGTACCACTAGCTTATGAAGGCGGCGATATTTCTGCCAACTTGGTAGAGGAATTAAAGCAACGCCACCCACAATTTTCTTTCCACCAATTTGATATCACCCGCGATGCTTTTCCCAAAGCCGATGTTTGGCATTGCCGCGATTGTTTGTTCCACCTTCCCTTCGCCGATATTCGCGCTGCGCTCGAAAATTTTGTAGCATCCGATATTCCCTATGCGTTGCTTACTACTCATCACGCCTTTCTGCTGCATCGCAATTTGGATTTAAATGGCATTGGCTTCCGGTTTGTAGATTTAGAACGTCCGCCGATTTCTTTGCCTAAGCCTCTCGTTTATCTTCCGGATTATCGCATGGGCTTTGATTTCCCTCGCTATGTCGGCCTTTGGTCACGCGAGGCGATTAAAGAGGCCTTGAAGCCGATCCTCTATCTCGTAGATGGCTCCATTGCCATTACCGGCGCTTTCATCGCCGCGCGCAATGAAGCACGTGCACTGGCAGAAACCAAGCGCATCGTATTAGTGCTGCCAAAAGAAAGCAAAATTCTGCCGGAAGAATTGAAAGATTTTTGGCGCGTCGAATATCTGCCAATGGTTCGCCTATCCAAAAATGTTTCTGCATTGCTGCGTTATGTGCCAACACTTTTGTATAGCTCTTTGCGTTTGCGTAGATTGATGAAGAGAGACAATGCTACACTCCTACAGCTCAATGATTTTTATCTGATGCATGGAGCGATATTGCGATTGCTATTGTTCAAGGGTCATATTGTTTCTTGGGTGCGCTGCCACCCCAGGAATTTTGCCGGGCCACTTGCACCGCTATTATTATGGTGCATGAAAAAAGCAGCCAATCGTGTCATTGCTGTTTCTGGATTTATCCAATCACTTTTGCCAAAGTATGATGCCGAAATTTTGTATGATTATTATGCCGGCACCACTCGCGCACCGCGCACATGGCAGGAAAACGAAGAGAAAAAATTTGTCTATATCGGTAATTATATCATCGGCAAAGGACAGGATGTTGCGCTCAAAGCATTTGTGGAAGCCGCCAAGCAAGATCCTTCCATCACACTCGCCTTTTATGGCGGCGATATGGGCCTCGAGAAAAATCTTAATTATCGCAAACAATTAGAAGCTACTGCACAGCAAAGTGGTTTTGCTTCACGTATTTCGTTTCATGATTTTGTTGCTGATACTTACTCGGTTCTCGAGGGTGCATTTGCAGCATTAAACTTTTCCACCTCCGAATCTTTTTCAATGACGGTGTTGGAAGCTTCCGGCGCTGGCTTACCGGTTATCGCGACTGCTTCTGGTGGTCCACAAGAAATCATCAAACCCGATGTAACCGGATTTATTATCCCGGTCGGTGATGTCGCCGCTGCTGCAAAAAAGATCCTCGCATTAACAAAAGACCCTACTGCTGCCACAAGAATGGGCCAAGCAGGCGCAGAACACATCCACCAGTCCTTTTCCTCTGAAAGCTTCCGAAACACGCTGGAATCGATTTTACACTAGCGACAACCCTCTCATTTGGTTATCACGCGTTGATGGACACCATTTACGCTCTCGCCACACCGCCTGGAAAATCTGGAGTCGCTGTTATCCGCATTTCAGGCCCACAGGCAAAAACTGCGCTTGCTGCACTCAATGTTGCGTTGCCGCTGGCGCGCACGGCGAAACTAGCCACACTTAAACATAACGGCGTCGATATTGATCGCGCATTGGTGCTGTGGTTTCCGGCGCCGCATAGTTTTACTGGTGAAGATTGTATCGAATTGCACATTCATGGCAGTCGCGCGATTATTCAGGCGCTGTTTTCTCTTTTTGCAACGCTGCCGCAATTTCGCACTGCCGACCCCGGTGAGTTTTCGCGGCGTGCATTTGAAAATGGCAAGATGGACCTCACCGAAGCCGAGGGTTTGGCCGATCTTATCGATGCCGAAACGAAGGAACAGCATCGGCTCGCGATGCGGCAGATGCAAGGTGAGTTGCATCATTTATATACAAGTTGGCGTCATCAACTTATTGAATCGATGGCGTTTATCGAAGCCTATGTCGATTTTCCGGATGAGAATTTGCCACCCTCACTTGCTGCGGATTTTAGAAATAAAATCGAAATGCTCGCGCAAGAAATGCAGCTCCATTTGGCCGATAATCGCGGTCAACGCCTGCGAGAAGGCGCAAAACTTGTTATCCTCGGCGCACCCAATGCTGGCAAATCTTCGCTACTCAATTACCTCACCCAAGCCGACACCGCGATCGTCTCCCCCATCCCCGGCACCACACGTGATACACTCTCCGCGCATCTCGATATTGCAGGTTATCCTGTCACATTAATAGACACCGCAGGTATCCGAAGCTCTTCTAACCCCATCGAAAAAGAGGGCGTTCGCCGGGCATTGGAGAATGCGAAAGATGCGGATATAAGAATTGTACTTCTAGATGGCGAAACCTACCCACAAATCCCGTCAGAACTCGCTGAATATACGGATAATTCCCTAACCGTTATAACCAAGGCCGATCTCCTTAAGCCCCTCTCCTCCACCCTCTCTATTTCCGCCAAAACAGGCCAGGGTATCCCTGCTCTATTGGAGCAGATTACCCAAAGGCTGCATACCCTGATGCGCCCCTCAGAATCCCCTGCCCTTACCCGCAACAGACATCGCCAACATGTTGAAAAATCGGTCATTTCTCTGCTCGCCCTGCTGAATGCGCCACAAAACACGCCGCCCGAGCTTCATGCGGAGAATCTACGTCAAGCGGCCCATGCTGTAAGCGCCCTCACCAGCCATATCGATTTAGAGGACGTGTTAGACCATCTTTTCAGCCAGTTCTGCATCGGGAAATAATCCTTACGTTTCATCAAATTGTCACAATTCTCGGGTACAAATGAAACATGTCGCCCGAGAAGCAAATGGCCCCACCGGAAATGCAGGTACAAAAAAGCGCTGAACCCGCCAAGGTGGTTGGCATGCGTTATGTGCTGCAAAGCACCCTGTATGATTGGACAAAAATTCTCTCGATTGTTCCTGCGAAAATAGTCATCGATAGTATCAAAGGCCTCATCACATCACAAAAAGATTTCTTGGGTGAAACGCTAACCGGCTACGGCACAAGCATTTTTAAAACATCGCTCAAAACCGATGACATTATGGTGGGTATATTCGGCCGTGCGTTAGCGTTTTACGGCATCAAAGCCTATTCACCTTATGGCCACCCGCTACAAGCATTCGAAACCATTAGGCACTGTTAACAAACCTGTATTTTTATGATATAGGTTATGGCGAAAGGGAGATTTTTGCCATGAACAAGCGCTTATATCCTGTGTCTCGCGAGGTTTTCGATCTTGAAATTCGTCCGATTATTGAGGCGGTGACA
>CAIJLX010000100.1 GCA_903821695.1 uncultured Alphaproteobacteria bacterium
AAACAGTGTATGCCTGGCGAAGACGCATTGAAAATATGTTCCAGAAAATCAAGGAAAATAGACGGCTTGCACTGAGGGTCGACAAACTCGATTCCACTTTCATGGCATTCCTTGCCCTTGCCTTTATAAAACTTGAGGTTTATTAACAGTGCCTATGCTTGCTCAGAACAATCCGGATTCGAGAAAGAATATCTGCATTATTGGTGGAGGGCATGCGGCGATGTGTTCCGCGATTAGGCTTATGCGCCATGCACGTGGTTATATGGATATCCATATGCTGGAAAAAGCAGGAATGGGCGGGATTGCCTATGCAGCAGAAAGTGCCGATGATTTTCATTACCTCAATCTTCAAGCGGGTCGCATTTCCATTTTGCGGGAAGATCCGACGCATTTTATGCGTTGGGCGCATCACGTAAAAGGCTTAAAAATGCAGGAATCCTCACCTGTAAAACGGCAGTTATTCGGCGAATATTGCTGGGATACGTTATGGATGGAAGCAACCAAATGTCCCTATGCCAATTTATATGTTTCTCAAGCACAGGTGATGGGGTTTAACGAATCCGAGCAGGGCATTACGGTTGCGGCTAAAGAAACTGCAAAATTGCGGATGTCACTGGAGCTATTTGCTCAACAAGACCCAGAACTTGTGAAAAAAGTATTAGAGGGTAAGCAAGCGATGCCTTTTGTAGCCCCTGGATCAGGCAAAGAGATCATGTTGCCAGAAAAATATGATTATTTAATCGTCGCTACGGGGCACCTCGAAGTCAAAAAACCTAACGCACTAAAAGACAAAAATACCAATGAAAATTGCCTGATTATCGATCAGTATATTCGCTCCGCTTATGACATGATCAATGAGACGGCAACGCAGGCAACCAAGGAAAATCAGATCGTCATTCTTGGTTCAGGGCTTGCAGCACTTGACCCAGTGGTAAGCATTGCTGAGCGTCGTTTGGCAGGGTGTAAAACGCCAGAGGATCGCCGCCAGGCGATCGCAGAGATGCCAGATTTCATTTTGTGTTCACGCCATGCGAACCGCCACTTTAATTATAAGCCCGATCATCAACATAGGGCTTTTAATGTTTCCCGTCCGGCGATATTGGACAATGAAACCATCACATTACAGCAATTAGAAACAGCATTTCCTGCCATTTGGGAAACGGCGATGAAAGAGATTCGGTCGCAAGATGCCGCCGCTATTTTTAAAAACCCTAAGTTGATCCATGAGCGAGTGATGAAGGCGATGGAGCCTTATGTGGCGGAACTAGGTACAAAAATGCCAAATGAAGAAGTGCACAAGGGGTTCGATAAATGGGGTTCGCTGATTACTTCAAGCCGTATTGGTGTAGTGCTTCAAATCGGAAATCTCATCCATGAATTAGAACAAGCTGGGAAACTGGAATTTAGAAAATGCGAACTGAAAGAATATTCACAAGGCATTGCGACGTTTGAAACTTGGGAGGCCGGAAAACCCACGGGCGAAACAACCAACATCGAACCGCTTCTTCTAGTAAATAGCATAGGCCGGAATTTTAATTATGCCGATACAACCAACAGTTTTTGGAATAATGTGGATCGCTTGGCGCATCGTAAAACACGGATGGGCGTCGAATTAGATGAGCAAAGCCGATTGCTCCATAGTGATGGAATAACGCCTTACGAACGTGTTTATTGCTCCGGAGTGATGTGTATCGGCGATGAAATTCAACGGCACGGCAGGTTGGGTGCATTTAGCCAATCCCAAGGGCCAATCAAAACCCGATCAACCGAAATTGCAGGGCGGATTAATTTCGAAATCAGCAATCCTCCGCCAGAGGTCGTGCAATATTTCGATTTTGTTCGGCAGAAAAAAGGTGATATGACCGCTTTTCTGGCAACCTTACCGGAATTGCAAGGGCAGCCTTTGTCTAAAGAATGCCGCATCGCATTACGGCGCCTAGAGGGCATCATGCATCGTAATGTGGGCCACATGACAGAGCATTTATATGCTGAAAATATCGATAAATCCCCTTCTGTGGTACTGCATAATTTAGAACGGACTATCGGCGAACATTCTATTATTCCAGAGCTGGCGGAGAGACATCAGGTCCCAGCCCAAGAAAGAAGAATCTTGGCTTGTGCCATGCATATTCTTATGGAAAAGCATATTGCGGAATCCATAAAACGTTGTTGCGATGTTACGAAAGACCCAAGCACGATTACCGCTTCTGTTTTAGGCAGATAGCCTATATTTCAGCTATTTTCTGGGCGTTAACGGGTTGTTAACTATTGTATGGTATAAACAAGAGGTTAGGTACGGTTGAAGCCTTATGGGAGAAGAACGATGAACACGAACCCGCAGCAAAAGAAAACGCAGGAAAAGATACGCAAAGTCGCGTTTGCGGAGCATCCGCTGATTGAGGCGATTGTGAAGCAGCTTTATCGTTTTTCTGAGGATGAGCAGGCGCTCCGCCGGATGGAGCAATTGCGGGATAATTTCGAAATTTCGAGCAGCCAAGACACCGAACACGGGCCGGAAGTGAAAATCTGGATCAAAGGGTTCGCGCTGACCGACGAAGATAATAAAAAAGGATATTTAGGGCATTTTGCCAAGATTCATCCGCGTAAAGTGGCGGAAGGCTATATTATTTTGCATGCGGAGAAGGAAGAAGTGCCGCTCGAAAAGCACCCACAAAAGCAGCGCCCAAAACAAAAATACCCAAATTGGGGCCACCCGATTTTGCGTGGTGTAGAGAAGAAAAAAGCCTATGACCAACTAGTGGAGGCGCAAACGGAGCTTGATAAATTACACCGTGAATTCCCGGATACGTCGATCCCGAACGTCAATAAACTGCATATTTTGGTATATAGCAAAGATCCAAACGGCGGCGGAAACCCGACGAAAAAGGTGACGCTCGAGATTAAATCGACGCCGGAAGGAAAATTCCAGATTCTTTCGCGCGATAACACCTATCAGAAAAAAGCCTCGGCAAAAGTGCATATTCCGGTTTCGCCGGCGATTTCGGGTGGTACCTTGCCAGAAGGTGTTCAGGCTGTCCAGGGTCGGTTCGCCGCCATGGTGGAACTGAAGAAAAAGAAAAAACGGCCGTAAACACGACATCTCCCCGGTGCCATTCCCCAAATCACCACCTGAATCGCAAGTGCGATTCAGGTGGTGACGGTTTTTTGTTGCCAAATGGTGGCGATTGATTAGAAAATCTCGGGTACGTTTTATTCTTCCTAAAGGGGTTTTTTATGGCATTAGCTGAAATCAAAGTTCCACCGCTTGGCGAATCGGTCTCCGAAGCCACCGTTGCAAAATGGTATAAAAAAGCCGGCGATGCCGTGAAAAAAGATGAATTGTTGGTCGAACTCGAAACCGACAAAGTAACCCTTGAAGTGAACGCTCCAGCCGATGGCGCCCTCTCCGAAGTGAAATCCGCAACCGGTGCAAGTGTCGCTGTGGGCGCATTGCTCGGCATGATTGATACGGCTGCTAAAGGCGCTGCCGCAGCCCCTGTTGCTCCTGCTAACACCAATGCTTCTAAACCAGCACCTACCGCTGCGCCCGCTCCAAAAGCGGCAGCACCAGCAGCTGCTCCACAAAATGCAGCACTCGCGGCTTCGGGCCCGGCTGTGCGTAAACTGGCGGCGGAAACCGGTGTTTCGCCACAAGGTTCCGGCTCTGGCAAAGATGGCCGTTTCACCAAATCCGACATCACCAATCCACGTTCGGGCGGTGCGGTTGCCGATAATGGCCCACGCGAAGAACGGGTGAAAATGACCAAACTGCGCCAAGCAATTGCCCGCCGTTTGAAAGAATCACAAAACAATGCCGCAATTTTGACCACGTTCAACGAAATCGACATGACGAATGTGATCGCGCTGCGCAATGAATATAAAGACGCATTCGAGAAAAAACACGGCGTGAAACTCGGTTTTATGAGCTTTTTCGTCAAAGCTGCGATCATCGCTCTTAAAGAAATTCCAGCCGTAAACGCGGAAATTGATGGCGATGAAATCGTTTATAAAAACTATTACGATTTGGGCGTTGCTGTCGGTACTCCACAAGGCCTCGTGGTTCCTGTCGTGCGCGATGCGGATCAATTGTCGCTTTCCGGCGTTGAAAAAGAAATCGGCCGCTTAGGCGCCAAAGCCCGCGACGGCAAACTCGGTATGGATGAGCTAACCGGCGGCACTTTCACCATCTCAAATGGTGGTGTTTATGGCTCGCTGATGAGCACCCCAATCATCAACCCACCACAATCCGGTATCTTGGGCATGCACAAAACCATGGACCGCGCGATCGTGGTCAATGGCAAAGTCGAAGTCCGCCCAATGATGTATGTCGCCCTCTCCTACGACCACCGCATCATCGATGGCCGTGAAGCCGTGACGTTCTTAGTGCGCGTTAAAGAATGCATCGAAGACCCACGTCGCGTTCTGTTGGATATGTAAAAAGCACGATGGAAATAACCTTCGCATTTCCTACAGGCCACAGAGTATCGCTAAATACGGATAAGAGTCCCAACATTATTGAAGGGGATTTTTTATATCGAAAGCTGCCCAATGATTTTGGGCCCAATATGGTCACTGGTTTTTGTACTAAAGGCTTGTCTGCTAGTGGAAGCACGACACCGCATCATTATAATGCCAAGATTGTTTGTTCTTCCGCCGATAACGTTAAGCATGCGATAAGAGAATTAGTACTTCATCTTGCAACGTTGCCATCCGAATTTGAGACAGCAGCGCTTTTGAATATGGAAAAGAAATTTCTGGCCCATCTTGATAGTTTGACGCCTGCCAGTCAGTCTATTTCTCCTGCTTTTAAACAAATTAATGGCATGCACGTGCCGGAAGTAGTGAAGATACTCAGAGAGCTTCCAGATTTTCCGGATGCCGATAAGATCGGAAAGGCGTTGCATAACTGCAAAAGTTTAGAGGAAGTGCAGGGAGTCTAGGCACTGTTAACAAACCTCAAGTTTGATAAAGGCAAGGGCAAGGAATGCCATGAAAGTGGAATCGAGTTTGTCGACCCTCAGTGCAAGCCGTCTATTTTCCTTGATTT
>CAIJLX010000101.1 GCA_903821695.1 uncultured Alphaproteobacteria bacterium
AATTTCAAGATCGAAAACTTCGCGAGACACAGGATATAAGCGCTTGTTCATGGCAAAAATCTCCCTTTCGCCATAACCTATATCATAAAAATACAGGTTTGTTAACAGTGCCTAGGAACGGTAAAAAGAAAAACGGAGCCGCGATTTTTTACTGATTCCGCCCAGATTTTTCCACGCCGACCTTCGAGAATGCGCTTGCAGGTTGCAAGGCCAATACCGCTTCCGTTGGCATCAGTCATCTGTAGGCGAGTGAAAGGTTCGAATATTTTTTCGGCTTCTTCTGGTTCAAATCCTTGGCCGTTATCAGCGATCGAAATGACCCATTCATTATTTTTTTGTTCGGCAATAATAGTAATAATGGGAGCAACATCGGCCCTTCTATATTTGATGGCGTTGCCCAACAGATTTTGAAACAGCAATACCAACTGCGTGCAATCCGCTTCAATCACCGGTAAATCGCCATGATGTATGACTGCACCATTACGCGTAATTTCTGCACTCAAATTGGCTAAAGCAATATCGAGCGGCTCCTTCAAGGAAATGGGTTTATGGGTTTGCGGGCCCGCTTTGGCAACGGAATAGGACAAAATATCATTCATCAATGTGCCTAAGCGTTTCATGCTTTCAATGGCGGTCGAAAGCATTTCTTTTTCGCGCGCATCCAACCGCTCATGAATACGGGAGGAAAGAATTTGCGAAAGGCCTAAGGCCGCGCTGAGCGGTGTACGCAAATCATGCGCCGCCATATAGGCAAAACGCTGCAAATCTTCGTTTGAACGTAATAGTTCTTCTTCAATTTTTTTGCGAACCGTAATGTCTTCAATGACCAACAAAATCATCATCGTATTATTACTGGTGCGCCAGAGCGTGCGCCCGCTCAACAGCATCACCCGGCGGCCTAGACCAGGAAAATCATGGACGATTTCGAAATTATCGAAACTTTTTTGTAAGGGAAGAACTTCTTCCAATTGTTGCCGCAATGCAGAAATGTTCCACGCTCCGTTTTCCAAATCATAGAGGAAGCTGTTTTCGGCCGTATCGGGTGAAACGTTAAAAGTCTGGTAAAAACCACGGCTCGCTGTTTTAACTCGCAAATTGGCATCTAAAATTAATATCGGCGTGCGCAACGTATCCAAAATACTTTGGATATAGCTCAAGCTATCCCGAAGAAAAACCTCCGTGATACGGCTGGTTCTATCCGTTTCTTCAGCGGCCAGAAGTTGCTTCTGTAGTTTATCAATGGACAAAATCTAATTCGCCTTTTGTTTTAAAAAGGCACGGCTTTAAGTGCTCAATCTTTCTTGCGGAAACTATCCAAGCTTACCACGTTATCTTTTGGCGTCACGGTGGCGTCTTTTTTGCCTTTTTTGCCTTTTTTGGCTGGCGGCGTGGCTTCTTCATCGGATTTTTCCGTGCGGGATTTTTGTACCATGCCGGCATGGCGGAATTGTAGGCCGAATTTGACGCTTGGGTCGGCAAACGCCGTGAGCGCGGAGAACGGCACGACTAAACTATGGCGGATATTATCGAACGAGAGGACGACGCTGAAGCGCTCTTCTTCTACTTCAAGATCCCAGAATTGATGTTGCAGCACGATGGTCATTTCTTCCGGATAGCGCTTATGCAGCGTATCGGGGATCATCACACCGGGGAATTCCGTATCAAACGTAATATAAAAATGATGTTCGTTGGGCAGGCCTTGTTTTTCGACAATCAGCAGCGCCTTCTTCACGATGGCCTGCATCGCTTCATCTATTAACAGCCCGTAATCTATGACTTCTTTGTTGCTCATTCTTTGCTTATAATCTGGTTACTTTATTTAGGAAACTACTTTCTGCTAGCTTTCCACGCTTCAATAGAAGGATTTTCAATTGCTTGCGGTAATTCCTTCATAACCGTGCGCATTCGGCTGAGCTGTTTATCATCCAAAGGCTTAAAACCCTGAAAAACGGGCAGTTTTTCGATCATACGGGAAGAAAAGAGAAAACCGACGATCATCCCGATAATAATCCAAAATTGTTCGGGAATCAGCGCGATCGAGAGCATAATCTGCGCAAAATCTTTCGGATTTTTATAGGCAAGCCAGAATAAACCCAGCGTCGAAAATGTATAAGTCGGCCGCTGCAACCGGTTCAGCCCATCCACCAAACTATCAAACCAGTTGCGCTGCGCACGCGCCACAAACTCCGCTGCATATTCCTGCATCGAAGCCGCATTTTCCGACGCCGCCGTTTGATCTCGCGCCTCACGACTGCCAAACGCCGTTTTTATCACCTCATTCACCGGAGAAAGAATGCCCGTAATCACATTCAACCAATTCATACCACCACCCGAAAACTTTCTGCCCGCCGTTCCCAACCCCGTAAAAACACCAATTGCGAAGGCGTATGGCTTACAATCTGCCGATAAAAATTAATCCGCTCATCGACTAATGCATTTTGAAAATAAACACCCATCGCTTCTTGCGTGCGCTGCGCGGCGTGTTGTGTGCTAGGACCACAGATGCCATCTTCCATCACCTGTTCAATACCCGCCTGATTAATCACACGCTGCATTATTTTTATCGCTTTCCCCGCACCGTGATTCACACACATATCGAGCATCAGCGGTTGAATCGATTGCGGCAGCGCATTAATCCGTGGCAACATATAATAGCGCGTATAATATAGTAT
>CAIJLX010000102.1 GCA_903821695.1 uncultured Alphaproteobacteria bacterium
AATTTCAAGATCGAAAACCTCGCGAGACACAGGATATAAGCGCTTGTTCATGGCAAAAATCTCCCTTTCGCCATAACCTATATCATAAAAATACAGGTTTGTTAACAGTGCCTAATATAGCTAAGAAGGACTGGAATTATCTTTATTTGCAAATAGTCCAAGGAATGAAGCTTGCAAATATAAATCAAACAAAACCTAATTCAGAACATGGCGTTAAGTATGATGTTCATCTTTTAATAGAAGGCAAAAACGCCGAACATTTAGGCATCCTTGCTTCTTGGATAGTAAAGCAGGGTGAGTCATCCAAACTCACATCGGCATATGTCTTAGATAAAAAAAGTCAGTTATCTGCGGATAAGCCCAAATTTTTATATGTTTCCGAAAGTATTCCTGAAACAGAGCGTTGGTCTAACATTCTTAAAATTGCAGAAAACTATGCCTTTAACGCTTTTAAAAACCACATCCCCATGCCTATACAAGTTGCGTACAGTGGTCGAATCGATGTCGAAAGAGAAGGAGTATGCGGATATGCCAGCATAAAAATTGCCGACGGCAGAACAAAATTTGCAAAATGGCTAGTAAAGGCTCGTTGTGGGAAACGGGATTACCCTTCGGGCGTTACTATTAAAACTAATACAGACAGCCAATCCTATGAAAAGAACTGCGCCTTCGCTGAAGCTTATGCTTACATATTAAAGCTTAATGGCATAGAATGCCAAATTAGCAAGTGGATCGACTGATGGATCTACTGTACCACCCAAATAATAAAAAATTACAAAGTTATCTTCAAATGTAAATGGGGGTAACTTTGGGGGTAACTCGAAAAAATAGAATGCAATAAATCTAGCATTTCCGCCATTTATTGCAATTTGTTCGATCCCGATTGGCTCCACCAATTCTTTAAGTTTGAACTCCATAAATTCCTGCCGTTCCGAAGAACCCCGCCAAATAGCGGGGTTCTGGGCATGTTTGTTTTTCGACGTGGGTACCGAGGATATTGGGTGAGCCAATTTAGGCGCAAATAACCGCATTTCCTCGAATGCAGATTTCAGCGACCCACTTGAGGGGTGTTTTAGGCTATATTTAGGATGGTTTTTTGCTGAGTCCAATCCAGCGGGATTGGACTTCTGATAAGGGTGCTGACATTCAGCGTCCTGGGCTGGGTACCATTCAGGATCATGGTGGTGATTTCCGGAGCCAGATATTTGAGCCTCAGTACATCCCCGATATAGGTGCGCTCAAGTTTTTCTATTTCCGCAATGTGGTGAATGGATTTTGCCTGACCGGAGTCTAGCATTGTATTCCATTTATAGGCTCTAGTGATCGCTTGGATCAGGCTGTGATCATAACTGTTTTTTTTAATGCTGATGGCTTTCCCTTTCGCGGAATAACCGATTTTTCGTCCAGCACATTTTCTAAAAGCAACGCGAAGGATGATTTCAATCGTTTGCTGTTTATCAATTATCTCTACATGATCGACCCTCTCTAGGGATGGCGGAGTGGAGTTTTTCTCTGCTTTCTCAAGATTGACCGTGAGACTTACTTTATTAATGATGACAGTAATCTGCTCCTTATCCATGATGACTCTTTCAATGGCATCATTACAAATATCATCCAATGCGCCTGCATATCGTGATACCATTTCTGCCCTGCAAATATTGCTGTTTTCTAACGCGATCTTTTCAATATCCATGCTGGTAAGGGCGTTGGTAATAATCGCATTGAATTCAGGAACACTAATGCGGGTTTTACCAGCTTTATTTACATAATAATGGTGACGCTTGTTTCTACGGAGGCTGTAGGTGGTGGTGAAGCGATTGCCAGATGCGTCGAACAGTCTTCCTCTGAAAAGCACATCCTGACTTTTATTTTTGTGCGCGGTTCTTTTAACAGAATTAATTTTAATCCGTTCCTGCACTTTATCCCATGTTTCTTGATCAACGATGGCTTCGTGCTCGCCTTCATACAGATTGTCCTTATGCCGAGTTTTTCCAAGATACACAGGATTTGATAAAATCGTCTTGATGCCACCTTTGCAATAATTATGACCACCACGCCTCCTTCCAGCTTCTGTTATCCAACACTTCGTACGGTAGCCGTGTTCGGTGAGATGCTGTTGCAAACTGTGGAAAGATTTCAGCTCCAGGTACTTTTGATAAATATATTGAACCTGATTTGCCTCCTCTTCATTTACCAGCAATTTTCTTTCTTTAAGGTCATAGCCCAATGGCAGGATGCCACCCATCCACATCCCTTTCTTTTTAGAGGCGGAGAATTTATCGCGGATGCGCTCTCCTGTGACTTCACGTTCAAATTGCGCGAAGCTCAGTAAAATATTCAGCGTCAGCCGTCCCATGGAATTGGTGGTATTGAATGCCTGCGTTACAGAGACGAATGACACTTTATGCTGCTCAAATAAATCCACCAGTTTTGCAAAATCACTTAATGATCGGGATAGCCGGTCTACTTTATAAACAACGATGGTATCAATTTTACCCTGTTTGATATCTTCCAATAGAGCCTGTAGTGCTGGACGCACCAGTGTACCGCCACTAAATCCGCCATCGTCGTATCGGGTGGATATAATTTCCCAGCCTTCATGTATCTGGCTCTGAATATATGCTTCCCCAGAAACGCGCTGTGCATCCAGGCTGTTGAACTCCTGATCCAGCCCTTCTTCGGTTGATTTTCGGGTGTAGATGGCACATCTGATTTTAGGAGGATTTTTCATTTTTCTTTCGTACCCGGTTTCAATCCAAAAAATATGGGGCCGGAATGGACATAGCCTGTCATCTCCTTAACAATTTTTGTGAGGCTCCTAAATATTTTGCCCTCATACTCGAACCCTTTATCAGTCACGGAAACGACATGCTTCTTACCGCCCCACTCACGCACCAATTTTGTGCCAGGACTGAGAGAGTATTTAGGAACCAACTTTTGTTGATCACCAAAGGCCAAGCGCTTCAATTTATTTTTGATGGTTTTGCTTAAACCACCATATTTTTTCTCTTGGATTTTATACGCAAGATTGGCCGCCAGGTAATCGCGGCGGATGCGCTGTGGCGGCATGCTAAAATACCTGACCCAGAGCTTTTTAAGGGCATTGGTGTCGAGCGCTTCTAGTTCGCTGATCTGTCGTTTTATATCGTGCTGCATTGCTGGGGTAACTCCTTTCGTTGTTACCCCAGCAATGCTTCCTTCCAGACCGAAGTCGAGTGCTATCAATAATTATAAATTATCATCGTTAAAATAGGGGTCCATATCCTTCATTTCGGTCCGACTTGGAATATACGGCGGGATAAATTCAATTTTTGGAGGGGTAATATTAAATTTTTCTGCAAAGCGATAAATCAACCCTGCCGCTTGAACATTGACCCGCCCCCTATAATTAGGTCCATTTTTAGAGTTACAGTCTAGAAAGTTTTTGGATCAATTATAGGAGGGTTTTTATGGCCAGGAAACGTTATACAGCGGAGCAAATTATTGGCTATTTGCGTCAGGCTGAGGTGA
>CAIJLX010000103.1 GCA_903821695.1 uncultured Alphaproteobacteria bacterium
AAGACGCATTGAAAATATGTTCCAGAAAATCAAGGAAAATAGACGGCTTGCACTGAGGGTCGACAAACTCGATTCCACTTTCATGGCATTCCTTGCCCTTGCCTTTATCAAACTTGAGGTTTGTTAACAGTGCCTAGCTCCAGGAAATAAAAATCGCCCAAGCGCTACTGCTGCCTGATTAAACACCCGTAGCGAGAATTTCAGCCAGGAAGATTCCTTTGGTGCCCCTATTGGTGCTTCTGATGGTAAAGTAGAGTTCATGCCCCAAATTTTACCTCAAAAGCCTTAATAAACCCTTAATCCCCGCGCTTTTTCAGCCATAATTCCCGGGCTTTGGCGAGCCGCAATGTGCGGGCGAAGGCGTAGGTGATGCTTTGGATAAAGCCTTCCACGCCATAGGCGAAATAGCGGCGGAGGAAATAGGCTTTGAGGAAGGCGCCTAGTGGTTCAAGCAGGATGCGGGCGGCTGGGGGGCGTTTGCCGCGCGCCAGCATATCTTCGGCTTGCATGGTTGAATAGCGGTTTATTTTGTCGATTTCGTGCTGCAACCCGCGGAAAGAGCGGTGATAGACCGGATGCTCCAACACCGGCACCTCAGAGCCATTACGCACCACCACCGTGTCATGCACCGGGCTATCCTTAAACCCCGCCTGGCGCACATCATAAAGCCGCTTCACCCGGTTATTCGCCGCAAAACGTCTCGGTTTGTCCTCATGCGGCAACACCATGCGGATATCAAGCGCATAGCAGCTTTGCTTGGGTTCGCCCTGTGCAAATAAATCACGAATTTCCTGCGCCAGTTCGGGCGATAATTCCTCATCCGCATCCAGGTTCAATAACCAGGAATGTTTGCACATGGTTTCCGCATAACGCTTCTGCGGCCCATAGCCTTTCCACGCATTGCTAAACACCCGCGCACCCATTGTTTCCGCGACGTTGAGCGTATTATCCGTACTGCCGGAATCGACCACCACAATATCATCCGTCAACCCGCGCACGCTAGCAATGGTGCGGGGCAGGCGGTCTTCTTCATTTTTGGTGATAATAAAAACGGAAAGAGGCAGCGTCATTCGCCGCTCTTGCGTTTTTTCTTGGCATCCTCAATGAGGGCCAGTGCATCCAGCCCGTAAAGTTCCATAATTTTATCCCGTGCACCCTTATGCGGTGTGCGGCCATAACCGGAAGCAACAACCACGCCATAATCCTGCAAATCCGCTTGGCCAGGGCGGCCAATAATAGCATTAAAAGCTTCTTCTTTTTCGGGGCTTAGTAACAGGAAATAAAACGCATCATAACCCGTTTCATCCTTAGTCTGCACATAGCATAAATAACCCGCTTCTTGCTTATCGAGGCGGGCAGCAAATCCTCGTCCACTGCGCGGCGCGTTTGTTGCAAATGATTTCGGGGCATCGCTCATAATACCCTTCTATATCGGATTTCAAAAATTGTGCAAACGGTTAGGTGCGTGAATGTTGGGCAACAGCTTGCTGGGCGGCATCTCTGAGTGTCAGTGGAATCTCTGTCACTTTCCCCAGCATAACCAGGTTTCCACCTGTCTCAATAGCCGTTGATGGTGTCGTTTGGCCTAAATTATACTTTTTAATAGCAGCAGAGCTCACTTTGGTGCTTGGTAGTATTGTATCATCCATAATTCTTCTCCCTATAGCCTGCTTATATCGTCTAATTATGACAATTCGATGACAGTTTCTAACATTTTTCACCAGAATTGACAAATCGCCCAAATCTGTGGATATTGCCCCCTCTTTTAGCGCGGCTCGGTAGCTCAGTGGTAGAGCAGGGGAATCATAATCCTTTGGTCGGGTGTTCAAATCACCCCCGAGCCACCACAGAGTCCTGCGTCATAGAGAACGTCGGTGATTCACCTCAGAATTGGCGCAGTTCTCCGCCTTTTTGCAAGCCGGTTTGACCGGAGATATCCATATACTTGATCTTTTTGAGAGAATTATCGAAGAGTTCTCTATTGGCTATTTTGCCGGTCAAACCGCAGTTTCAGGCAAAACCTAAAACGTGCTTTTGCTCTTCCCAATCCAAGGGAAGATCTATCTGTTTTGTCAGCATTTCAATATTAACCTCGACAGGCTGATAGCCCGCCACAATGCTTTCTATAATTTCAGGAGCAAGAAATGCCAGATTCATATATCGGGTCACATAACTGTTATCGAGACCTTCTCGTACAGCAATCTCGGTAGAAGTTTTTACTCTTCCGGATACTAATTCATGAAACCATTTGCGCCCCATAACAATAGTTTTAATCAATTTGTGATCTGGCTTTGCAGGTCCGCCGCCACCTAGCACTAGTTGCATCTCAACCCCACGACGCTTCATAGTCATAGGAACATCGCGACTGATTGTGGGAATGGATTCTAGCTCAGTAATTACATCTGGAATCAGAGTTACTAATGATAACTTAATATTGAAACCATCTTGCCGAAGTTCTATCCGCTCAACACATTTAAAAATGTCAATGCTATCTGGCTCTATGTCACGGTTCTCGATAATTTTCTTGGCGGCATCAAGTACAACAGAAATATATCGCGCTGGAACTTCTGCATTGTGGAGTACACTGGTAATTGCCGATTGATCTTGAAGCATCTGCAAGACGACATGTGCAGCCGTTTTTTCTATCTCTCGTGCCGACAATCGCCAACTTTGGGCAGACTCTTCTTTTGGTCTTAATATAAGGCTTTGTGAAATATAATAGCGATAGCGTCTTCCTCTCTTTTTTGCCTGAACAGTTACTAGTCGCTCGCCGGAGACATCAAAGATTTTTTGCTTCAATGGGCTCGGACTAATAGGACCAGAATGAGTCTTGTTTCCTCTAGTATTATTGAACATACATTGCTGCACTTGATCCCACAATGCTTGATCTATGATTGCTTCGTGTAACCCTGGATAGCATAATTCTTTATGCCTAATTTGCCCTATATAGATTGGATTTGAGAGCATTTTATAAAGATTGCCGCGTGATAAAACCCGATTTCCTCCTCGTCCGTAATTTCGAGTCTTGGTATGAATTCCGCACTTCTTAAGATCTTTTTGCAGCAAAGTAACAGTGCCTAATTCCACATAGCGAGTAAATATCTCTCTGACGACTTCTGCCTCCTTATGATTTACTAGCAATTTTCTTTCCAATACATCGTAACCGAGGGGCAATTGTCCTCCCATCCACATGCCTTTTTTCTTAGAAGCTGCAAATTTGTCTCTAATACGTTCCCCAGTCACCTCACGCTCGAATTGTGCAAAGGATAGCAAAACATTCAAAGTAAGCCTACCCATAGAACTAGTGGTATTGAACTGCTGGGTGACTGATACGAACGAAATATTATGGCTATCAAATAGCTCTACCATTTTAGCAAAATCCGCCAGCGAGCGCGTCAGACGGTCTACTTTATAAACAACAACTACATTAATCTTATGTGCAGCAATATCTGCGAGTAATGCTTTGATTGCCGGGCGCTCCATATTTCCGCCTGAGAATCCACCATCATCATAATGGTTGGGATGCAATGTCCAACCTTCATGCTTCTGACTTTGAATAAAGGCTTCACAAGCTTCCCGTTGTGCATGGAGAGAATTGAAATTCTGCTCAAGACCTTCTTCGGAAGATTTACGGGTGTAGATGGCACATTTGATATGTTTCATTATGCCACCTTTTTCTTCAGGCCAAAGAATTTCGGCCCCGACCATTGGACACCGGTTATAATCTTCGCCACCTCAGTCAGCGATTTATGAGTCTTGTCGTTAAAAAACACTCCGTTTTCTAAAATAATCACTTCATAGGTATAGCCATGCCACTCGCGTATCAATCGAGTGCCTGGCTTAAGATTAGCCGGTCTGCTCGACATGTTTTTCTCCGCAGTATTACCTTCGGCATTCTTAAGAAAGCGTCGCATAGAAGGTCTCATACCACCTAAAGCGTTTTCTTGAAGGCGATAAGCAACCGCACGAACCATTAGAGACTTACTGATATTTCCAGCTGGCATTGAACCAAAAAGTTCATACCACTTTTCTGCCAGAACCAAGCGAGCAAGATCAGGGAGGCCAGCTAGTTCATCAGCCAGCCCTCCCCTATCAATTCGCCGTTTCACGAACGACTCACACTACCGATAATGCGATACACCCGCCCACGTTCCTCCGTGCCTGATGTAATCGATAAACCTAATCGCTTTTTCAGTACTCCTGAGATCATTCCCCGCACACTATGCTTCTGCCAGCCAGTAACTTTAGCTAGCTCTTCAATAGTAGATCCCTGAGGATGTTTAAGCAGAGCAATCATATGATCCTGCTTTGAACTTTGCTGGACGATTACGCCCGGTTTTTTCCCTGATTTCACTATAACGGGCGCTTGATTTAAAGAATTGCCTGTCGATACGTCGATATTCTTTCTACTTTTTGCCATTTTGGCCTCCTTCAATACTGCACCAGAACCATTCCGGCGCTTGTACTGACTAAAGCTCGGAATTAAACCGAGCTACCCAAGGCCTTAAAGCAAGCAATGCTTGCTTTAAAAAGGAAGTCGAGCCAACTTTTGAAAGAATGAATAAAGGGCTATTTAGTTAAGCTCTGGGAGCAGGTGTTTCCTAAACCGGTTGTCGTGGGTTCAAATCCGCCGATCGGGATCGAATAAATCGCAATAAATGGCGGAAATTCTAGGTTTATTGTGTTCGATTTTTCGCAGTTACCCCCACTTGGTTTTGCGGCATCAGTCGGGCAGGCTCTACGCTGGCAGGTATGATGATGCTTACTTCTGATCTTCGGCATATTTCTTCATCCCGCTACGCAGTATTTCAAGGAAGGTATGGTTCCTGCATTGTGCATCAGCTACAATCGCGTCAAAGGATATAACAAATGTAGGTGTGGGCACAATGCTTCCATCAGGATGAGATGTATCGTATTCTTGGTAAAATACTTTTCCTTTTGAGAATAGAGGACTCCATTTCATTTGGCGCAACCTTGTGGCCAGATTGTCATTCACTTGCATTACTGCATAGTACCAGACTCTTTGTATATTAGGGCAATGTTGCACCAGTTTTTCGGCGCGTTGAAGTAACTGGGTGATCGCATATAGATTTTCTTTTTCATCGTCGGTTTTCTTTTTGATTTCCACTATCACAACATCAACGGGCACGGAATCCTCAGGATCAGCTGAAAAAACCATCGCAATATCAGGCCTGCCATCATCATCAAGCTTTTCCTCATCCAACCGGATGGCATTGATCACATTATCCATCCGCTTTTCGCTGAGGATAGTTCTGAATACCATGAACTTATCATCGAGCAGCCATGCATTGTTTTGGTAAATCTGCGATAGTGCTTCGTCCTGTGGAAACTCATGGCGTTGTGGAACTATAAGGTTATGTATATCAGCTTCTGAATTCTCCGAGGTCATTTCTCTCATGCGTCCAATGATTTTTTCACGGTATAAGATATATTCCGTCAGGGCGCGAGAGGATAACTCTAACGATTTTTCATAGATGTGCTCATTAAGTGTTTCACTTTGCAAGACTTCCTTTTGAGCCTTAAAAAACTTCTGCTGAGCATGTGACAATGCTTCATCCTTATCAATTATCCCGGCGGTCTCAGCCTCAAAGTACCCCAGTAAATGCGGGAAGTTTTTTTCAAACTGTTCCTTGGTGCTTTTATTTTTCTCTACAATAGCCGGGATTTTTTCAGACAGAATCTTTCCTACTTCCCGTCTGAGTACGTGGTAGAGATAGGCTTCACGCAAACCTTCCGGGAGCACAATTTTCTGGCGGGAACTGTCTGCATTGGTATGGAAAATCTCGGACTCAAAAAGGAATACACATCTATAATCCAAAGGGAATGAGGCAGCAGGAATTAGGCTAACCGGGATGGTCCGGCCATCAATATCAAATGCAATAAGATGGCTACCTTTACCGGACACCTGTTCAACGTGGTAATGTATAGTAACCGGAGAAAAGGCATCCAACTGATTATCCTGAATTACCACCTGCTCCATCTGCGGTAGATCACCGGGTGCTATCATAACTTCATCCGGGAAAAACCCTTTTTCTGGGTTGGCTTCCGTAGTTTTCAGTACGATTTTTATTTCAAATGACCCTCCTTCACGCTTCCGCGAAGAAAGTATCGGCAGAAAATGCTCTATAATTTGGGGCTTGAGTGCATCTGGTATTAGATGGTCATATGCCTTGACCCGATCATTGGCGAATCTGCTAAAAGTGAGGATGGTTTTGTTGCCATCTTCGTCAGGTGCATCCTGTATGGGTACGTCAGTGTTGAAATCTTCTGTAAAGGTAAAATCCCTGCGCTTGCCATCCCAGATGCTAGAGACTTCTACCCTGTGGAAGTAATTCAGGAATACCAGCCTACCTATACCTTTGTGGTATTTATCTCGTGGCTTTAGCAGCTTCCTGAAGCGCGTAAAATTCTCATCGGTAAATCCATCGCCATCGTCAGTAATGGTAACTTTTAAGGTTTCAGGTTTATCAAAACTGTCTATCTCAATATCAATGCTTATGGCTGTGGCGTTAGCATCCAGCGCATTGGCAAGTGCCTCAAAATACACCAGCATCAATGATGGATTTGGATAGAAGTGTTTTATAGCACCAGAGGCTTCAATATCCATAACTATCCCTCTATATCCAACTTCGGCAGGCTCTTTACGATCTTCATGGTTTCGAGGCTCACTGTGATAACGCGCTGGAATAGTTTGAGCGGATAGGCTGCATCGCCTACGGTTTCCGTGGCATAGAGGTTTGCATCATTCACGATGCCGCTGTCTTTATCGGTTTTCACGCACTGGCGTTCCATGACCCATTCGAGCGCAGGTTTGCCGTTGACGACATAGTCATAGGCCGTAAGTGGTATCTCTGTGATCGTGATATAATCGTTATATTTAACGATGGATTTGTCATCTTTCTTGGCAAATTTCATTTTGATAACGCGATATTCCGCATCGGTCAGTTTCTTGATGCCCTTATCCAGCTTCACAGGATATGGCTCTACGGCTTCATAATTGACATGCAACTCTGCCAGCGCACGTCCCGCTTTGGAAAATGCCCAGAAATCCTGCGCTTTCTTCACGCATGGAATACGTGGAAGTTGCTTGCTGAGGTTGTCCGCATATTTCGTGCGATACTCAGGCGAGTGCAGCAGACCATAGATGTAATAGAAAATATCTTCTTTGCTAATGGCCTCTTTCGGATAAGCGGCTTTGAAGTGCTGCAACCCCTCATCCGTGATACCATCTTTAACTTTATAGCCGCCCTCTACCTTCTGCCCAGCAAACAACCCTTCTTCTTTTGTCTCCTCCGCTTTATCATATAGCTTGAGCGGGAAGCACTGCGCTTTTGACACCATTTCCAGATCAGGTATCACATTCGTTATAAAGGCACAAAAATCCTTAGTTGAACCTAGGCCTGTTATACAGATAATTTTATTATCTTTCTCCGAATCTGGAAGAAATGCTGGCATTAAATGGCGAGTCCAATTCCATGTGGAATTATTATAAAACCATTCTTTTGAAAAAGGGCGATATAGTCCGACAGTAAAGTTATTATGCTGAACTGCCTGTTTTTTTCCTTTTGTGAGCGCAGTTACCACATCGCTTGTCCACTTGATTTTTGTTTTATCGCGGTTGAGGTTTTGCTCAATATCCTCCGAGCTTAGTTCTTTCAATCTGCTTAATTCAGAATCATAAAATGCAATCATATTTTCGACATTCTTTGTAAGCAATTGTCTGGAGCAATTGTACACCCATGAATCTCTATTAGATTTTATTCCCATTGAATATGTTGCAAAAAGTGCTGTTGCTCTTTTATCTTTTTTATCCCCCAGTGAGATAAACGCATCGAAGCTATCATCTCGCAGGTTCAACCAATCATTGTGTTTGTCCGGTGTGATAGTCCGCCAGCCCTTCGCTGCTGAAATACCATTGATGCTGCCAAATGCTGTAATGGTAGTGAGCTTTTCTTCTCGGCTCAGGTAATCTCCAATATCATGGAAGTAGATATTGCCCTGCGCGACATTCGGGTTTTTAACAAGGATGCTGATGGCAATTGGAGCGCGGCTGCCAGAGCCAAAAATCTTGCCGCCCTCCTTACGGGATAAGTCTCCTGATGTGCGCTGGTTACCTCGCAGGTGGAATACATAGAGACTACTATATTCTTCCTGAAGGCATTTTCTCATGCCTGCAGTTGTACTTGCCTCAATCCATCCTGCATTCGTAACGTAGGCTACAACACCACTTTTACCAATCCGATCAGATCCCCAACGAATAGCGCGTATGTATGAATCGTAAATCTTACTTTTACCCATTTTCTGCTCAGCGGCAGCGACATAGGTGTCGGATATAGACTTATCTAAAAAAGGATATGATACATTTTTATTGTCGTTGTCATCTTTGTCACCTGATGAATAAGGCGGGTTGCCCATGATGACCTTAATATCCAATTTTTTCTGGCGTACGCGGCGGGCGCTGTTATCTATCATCAGTGCGCTGATCATGTCGTCTTTTTCGTGTAGCTGGAAAGTATCGGTTAGGCAGATGCCTTCAAAAGGCTGGTATGCACCTCCGACAAGACTGTGATAGACGGCTTCAATGTTCACTGCGGCAATGTAATATGCCAGCAGGACTATCTCATTTGCATGTATCTCATTCTTATATTTATGCGGTAATTGCTGTTTGCTGATGAGACCGCTTTGCAGCATCCGCGTGATGAATGTTCCTGTGCCTGTGAAGGGGTCGAGAATATGCACGCCTTTGCTGCCCAGCGTCTGTCCAAATTCATTCTGCAGCACGTCGTTCACGGAATGGATGATAAAATCTACCACTTCCACGGGTGTGTACACGATGCCCAGCCGTTCTGTCATTTTTGGGAAGGCATTGCGGAAGAATTTATCGTATAACTCCACCACAATCTTCTGCTTACCAGCGGCATTCTCAATTCCTTCCGCACGCATCTGCACACTGCGATAGAATTTTTCCAGCGTATCGGCTTCCTTATCCAGCCTGTGTTCCTGCAGCACATCCAGCACCTGCTGCATGACAAGCGATACGGGGTTATGGCTGGCAAAGCTATAATCCTTAAACAGCGCATCAAATACCGGCTTGGTAATGAGGTGCTGCGCCAGCATTTCAATTACTTCCTCATTGGTGATGCTTTCATTCAAATCATCTCGCAATTCATTGGCGCACTGCGTGAAAGCCTTAACTTCCTTCTTGTTTGCAGGTTCATTCACAATCGCGGTAATGCGTGCGATGTGGGTTCTGGCAATTTTGGCAATATCCGTTGCCCAATCTTCCCAGTGGCTACGATTACCGCATTTCTGCACTACCTTGGCATAAAGTGCGCGTTCTATCTCGCCGACCTCAAACCGCATTTCATGCTGCGTGGGTTTTTGCTGGCGTTGTTCCGGCGTGCCGATGGAAAATGAATCCTGTCCTGCCTGCTCTTTGGTAGTTTTCTGGTTCTTTTCTGCCTTCTTGCCAATCTTATCCGTGATGGCAATTACTTCCATCTTGGCATTATCGTGGCCTATCAAATCCAGCTTGTTAATGAGAGCATCAAAACGATCATCATGCGAGCGCAAGGCCTGCAGCACTTCCCACACTACCTTGTAGGTTTTATTATCATTCAATGCTTCGCTTGGCTCCATCCCTGTAGGAATAACCACGGGCAGAATCACATAGCCGCGCTTTTTACCCGGCGCATTCCGCATGATGCGCCCTACGGATTGTACTACATCCACTTGTGAGTTGCGCGGGGTCATGAACAGCACTGCATCTAGCGCAGGCACATCCACACCCTCTGACAGGCAGCGTACGTTGCTGAGAATGCGACAGGTGTTTTCCGGTATTCCCGCCTTTAACCATTCCAGCTTGGCCTCTTTTTCGCTGGCATTCATGCTGCCATCGATATGCTCCGCTTCGCAAAATAGCGTATCATGTGTTTCTTCCTGTTCCTGATACGCCTCCACTACCTTCTGGAACATGCCTGCAATGTTTTTAGAACTAACCTTATGGGTTTTCGCACCAAGGCTTGCCTCAATCACCTGACAGAAAGCCACTGCACGCTGCATTGGCACTGTATCATCACTGAGGCTTTCTTCTTGTTCCTGCTTACTTAGTGCCTTCCAGCAGCCTATGATTTTTGCCGCATCATCCACTTTTAACTGGTTGTTACCATCCGCCAGCAGCCGCTGCAGGCGTGAGCTGATATGTGCTTCATCTACTGTTAGGACAATCACCTTATAATCTACCAGCAAACCGCGCTCTACCGCTTCCGAGAAAGTAATAACAAATAGTTCTTCACCGTAATCCTTTACAGAATCCATAGAATAAATTGCGGTGTTGTCTTTCTCTGCAATGGCCTTAGCACTATCCGCATAAATGCGCGGGGTAGCCGTCATGTAGATGCGTTTGGCAGCATGGATGAAATTATTGTCATGCACCTTCACAAAGCTGCTTTCTTCATCCCCGGCAAAGGTTGTACCCGTGGTGCGATGTGCCTCATCACAAATAATCAGGTCAAAATCGCCAAGGCCATGTTTGTGCTGTGCTTCGCTGATGGTAGCAATAGAGTGATAGGTAGAAAATACCACGCTCATGTGCGTGTTATCATGGCGTTTTACCATTTCAGCCGCGAGGGATTTTGCATTGGTAGTAGCGGGATAGCGCAGCTCATGCACAAAAGTCTGCACCACATCATCATCTTTCTTGCGCTTCTTGCCTATATCGCTGTCGGAACAGACAGCAAAGCTGTGCAGCGGCGTGAGGCTTTCCTGTGTCCACTCCGTTAAGGTTTGGGAAAGTAATGATAGGCTAGGCACTAGAAACAGCACCCGCTTGCCTTTCCCCGCTATTTTTTCTGCAATTTTGAGGCTGGTAAATGTCTTGCCAGTACCACAGGCCATGATGAGCTTGCCGCGTTCGGCTGTTTTCAGCTTTGTTTCCACGGCCTGCAACGCATTCTGCTGGTGTGGGCGCAGCTTTTTCTTTTCCTTGAGGGCTGGCTCTTTATTCGGCTGGTATTCCGACCAGTCAATCTGGCTGTTTTCCAGATCATAAAGGTCAATCTTGGTTACAGGTGGCTGTTGATTCTGCAGCGCATCTTCCGCATGTTCGCTCCAGTGGTTTGTGGTTGTCACAATAACCCGGTGCGTAAAGGGCTTCTTACCGGATGCAGTGAAGAAACTATCTATGTCCTTTTTCTGAACCCGATAATCTTCACTATAAAATTTGCACTGGATGGCGTGGTATTCTTCTGTGCCGCTGGTCAATGCAACCAGATCAATGCCCGTATCCTTGCCATCTATCCCTTGTTCTTTTGCCCAGTCTGCATACGTCCAGACATTACTATAGAGGTCTTTGTAGGTGGCTTCATTGCGAAGGTAGGTAATGACCAGTTCCTCAAAATATGTCCCCTTCTCACGTTCTGTCTTGGAACTATTGCGATACTGCGTGAGAAGTTTGTTAAGTGCTGAGATCATATCCACCGCTTTTCTATCGCATTCCCCATCGTAATGCCAAACTAGACCATCTTTCTTGTTTGTTACAACGCTTATCACTATAATAGAAAGGCCTATCTGTTATAGTTAACTCTTCTGATGTGCCCTTTAATTAGCATTTTATGTGCGGGCACATTCCTAAACGCCAGATCGGATGTTCGAATCATCTCGGTCCCACCAACTTTTAACGATGGCTTGCCGATTTTTTGTGCGTTCCATCTACGAGAGCTATCTCGGAAGCGACTCTTCCGGCCAATCTTTCTTCACGTTGCAATCTCTGTATAGTTTCCAACTTTTTTCCCATTTTTCCTACATCGATAACTAATAAAATTCCTGCATCTGTTCGCGAAGCGCTCTTGTATATCTCGAGCTGGGTTTTATAACCGTGCACTACTTTCCCTGTCGATAGCTTTACTTCCACAATCAGCCTATTTTCGTAACCTGTAGAAAATTTAAAATCGACAGGTCCACCACCGGGATGCGTCTCGGGCGAAATATCGATGTTGTTGGCTTCGCAAAAGGCATCTGCAATTCCAAAAAATAATAACTGTGCCGTGCGTTCATGCCTTTGTTCATCATCATGCCAAAGTAATTCCCAAAGATTGTTCTCCTCTACTTTTATCCTAAAGTTCTCTATTATTTCATTCACGATACGTAGTAGCTCAGCTTTCGTCTTGGCGCTTTGCGGGGCTATTTTTCCTGCATATGCGGCTCTGTCAGATGCCAAAATTTCCCGCAGCATGTAGTGTCCATAGAAATCCTCCTCTGAATCGTAGGGAGCGCCACTATTTAGAAGTGAGTTAAAGAGCTCTTTAAAATTATCGAGAGAACCCAGCATTGTCTTTCTAATGGCATGTTTCCACTGTGTAACAGTCGCCTTAGTAATGTTGCCAAAAAGCCCATTAACTGCCTCACGAATTTTTGCATTTTCTGCAATTACACGCGATACCTCACTCCTATCGTTAGCGATGGGAAGTACCCTTAATATATCTTTGGGCACCAACAATACCGGAACCCCGGACCGAAATGGGTTTTCCGGTAGGGATCGGTTGTCGTATAAGAAAAATGGCTTAACCGTAACTTTATGTCTTTTGCAAAAGTCTTCCGTAATTTCGGCTAAGACCGACATAATTAAATTAGTTGTTAAATCACTTATTGTGTCTGCACCCACTCCTTCTTCTAAAAGCCCCATTAAAGATATAATTTGTGGATCATTCTCTCCTAATTCCACAATCTCTCGTGCCGTATGCAGCATGGTTCTTTTTAGCGAATCTGGCCTGGAGTTTCCACTTGTGCTTGCACCTCCATAACCCAGACATGTTTCCGCTGTTTCCGAGAGATCCAATATCTTTGCGGCACTACGCCAAGCGACATCTCCTTCGGTTTTGGAGGCTTTAACCAAACTTATCACATTGCCGAAACGCTTTTTAAGAAGTTCGAAAGCATCCGTCTGGATTTTAGGGTGACTACTTTCTTCCAGCAAAAGCGGGTCAATAAATAGCTTTGTATCGGCATTAAGTATCGGGTCAATAAACCCTTCTGCTGCCAATGTCTTTGGAGCGATGCCAAACTTTTTCGAAAACAGAGTTGGTCTTATTAATTTAGCCATGCCTATGGTCCAATACAATTGTATGCTTACGCGAAAATGAAAAATTAAGAAATGCTATAAATACTAAGATTGCCTGAATGGAAAAAGCCTATCTCACATAGTTGTGTAACTTAAGCGCTGTAACTTCTCGGAGTTATAGTCTACATCATCGAAAACGTAACCGCATGCCTTCAATAAATGCTTCAATATCAGCCAAAAGATCGAGCTGTTCACCTTTTTCTCTGAGTTCCGCCACATCTTTTATAGCCTGAGATATCGTAAGCCAGGGTAGTTTCTCTTCTGTTGCTAGCAGGCGATCTCTAAAATGCTCTTCTATTTTAACTCGTTCACTCCGTTCCATCTGATCTGGACACTCGGCATACATTAATTTTGACGCCATTTCCCTATAGCGTGCATCGCTAAACCGATTACAAATGCTGACTCTCTCTTCCACATTTGCTGCATGGAATTTGACCATAAGAGCAATATCGCTTTGCGGTGCAAAGCCTTGATATATCATTTTTTCAGTATGATTATGCACTTCCTCATCCGGATATCGCATGGTCAGCGCTGTCGCCACTCGCTGCTTAAATTCGGTGGCGGCCTGGATTTGCTGTACATGTTTGGCTAAAAGCTCGGGGTCAATGCTCTTTTCTTCAAGAATGCAGTGACCTATGCTGGTATCAACCATGATGGGTTGTTTATTTGCTGCCACTATCCGTATGGCTCTTTCTTTCCCCTTCATAACGGCAAGTAGCTCCTCGACAGAACAATCTAGGTAATCACTTGGATTATAGCTAAGATCAAAAACAGCCATCTCAGAATCTTGCTTGGGATTGGGTGTTATGACGCTGACCACATAAGAGGCAGATTTTCCGAAGTTGAACTCTGCGAGACAAAAGGCAGGATTACTCCGCATAAATGCCAACGCTGGTTTCTTGGATGCGTTATGAAGCATCTGATCCCAGATTTCAGGGACGCGTCTCTTTAGAAGACGGGCAAGCTCCAAAGTGGCACGCACATCTGCCAGTGCGTCATGTGCATCTTCTTCCTTTAGGTCGATATCATTGGCGCGGGCAATATTTCCCAACTTAAAGCTAAGCTTACCTTTTTCAGACAGGGGGACATTAATGCTACCTGGGGCAAAAATAGCCGCAGCCTGAGCAATACGCATAGTATCGCCACGTATATTGCCATCAGTATTCGTGAGATAAAGCGGGTGAAGGGTTTTATAAAAAGCATGTCGCAGAAAATCTTCATCAAATTTAATGCTATTGTGCCCGATAAATATGCAGGGACATTTTTTCGCGACCCAATTGCGAATTTCATAAATCATCTGCAAGTGCGAGTAATTTGAAGATACGAGATCTTTGGGCGACATCTTTGTCACCAGTAGAGCCCCTGGAGAAGGGACAATATAAGGCAGAATCCGACAACGAATATTAATGCAATCTACTTCATTCAAATCTTCGTCCGCTTCCAAGGCTGCAAACTGCAGTATCTGATTAAACGCAGGCTCAAGACCGGTCGTTTCCGTATCATAAAAAATATACTTCATTGCACACTCAACGTAATTGAAGGATTGCTTTCAATTTTTCCCACTTCCGGTTTCACATTTTCTCATACAATATGCCACATGAGAGGATCGTATGCCTGATAATATTGATATTTACCGTTCCGCGAAAGTTCTAATAGATAAATATGGCCCTGCTGCAGAATCTTACGCAGAAGAGCTGTTTGAGAAACATCACGCGAATGATGATGAAAAGGCAGCAGAAGTATGGCTAGCTATTATAAAGGCCATCGAAGTATTATTGGACTCAAAGGGACAAGTGCTACACTGATGAAGAAACTACTGATCATTTGGATTTTTTTATTAATTCCAGCGCAATTATTCGCAGAAAACGGCGACTATGAGGTTGCATTTTCGCCGAGGGGTGGCGGCACTGAACTTATAGTAAAGGCTATTTCAGAGGCCAGACAGAGTATAAAGGTTGCCGCCTATTCTTTTACTTCAAAACCGATCGCCCAGGCCCTTGTAGATGCACATAAAAAAGGTATTGAAATAGAGGTCGTGCTCGATAAAAGCCAAAACAGCGAACGATACACTTCTGCTACCTTCTTGGCCAACATGGGCGTTCCAGTAAGAATCGACAGCCATTATGCCATCATGCACAATAAGTTCATGGTTATTGACGAAAAAAGTGTGCAGTTAGGTAGCTTTAACTACACCAAGGCGGCAGAAGAGAAAAACGCAGAGAACGTATTGGTCATTAGAAATAATCCTCAGCTTGCTACAATCTACAACAAAAATTGGAAAAAACTGTGGGATGAATCCGAGGAATATCAAAAAAGATATTAGAGGTTTTTTATCATGTCGATTCGCTTGTTCGCACTTATTTTATTTGCCGTAATCAGCACCTGTATTTTTGTAATTTTTATTTCTCTATATCCACGGGATTGCGAGAAAACACTCCCCACTTCTTATTGCAGATTTCTGGACTGAAAATTCGGCTGCCATCTTACCCCACCTTCTGCATTAGCCAGTCCACCAACCCCGCACGTAAAACCATGGAGGACAGCTTCTCCGGCCCGATGAGTGTAACGCGTGCGTTTTCAACATCAAGGGAGAATGGCTCCGCCACGGTATGATAGACATAAAATAAACGCTCTATCTCCCATCGTCTAAATGCCGCGATATATTCATCTAGCTGAGCTTGGGTGGTCTGTGATTTAACCTGCACCATCGCGCGTTCACCGGTAATAGGTAGGACCAGTTCTATATCCGTCGTTTTTAAACCATCGCCAACTACGCTAACGCGTTGCCAACCGCTATGGCTGAATATCAGTTCCACCAGTAGCTCAAAATCCTTCCAGTGCAGCATTGGAATCATAGAACGCACTGCGTGCAGCAGATCAGCCATCGCTTCCTGTGCATCAACAAGTTCGGGTAACGCTTCGTCATTGATCTTACGAAGTAGGTAGGCAAGTAGATGTGGCTTCAGATCACAAATAGTACCCCTGTATGCCCCTGTCTTACTCAATTCGCCATTGAGATCGAGTATGCGTAACGGCTTGCCCTGGAGACTACGGTTGCTCCAACCGTTGACTGTACGGCGCAGACGGCTGCCGTTAGGGTATATGGCGGGACTACTACCAAGGTATTCAACTTCAGGAGACGCCTGGCACCACCACAGATGTCCGTCCGCGAAGGTAAACCATAATACATCGGGCGAAGGATCATAAAATGCCAAAACCTGTCGCGCATAATCCGCAGCAGGGCCTTGTTTTGTAGTGGATGCGAAGGCTTGTTTGATTGCTTGTTTATCACCAGAGAGGCCTGCTTCATGAGAAACTTCATAAAAGCCCAACCGAAGGGTTCCTTCCGTCAGGCAGAGCACCTCCCACACCCCGCCAGCACCAAATTTTATGTATCGCGCGGTCTTTGCGTTAATATGTGTCAGGGCGCCCATAATAATCCTCTTTTGGGATAATCCGGTTTAAGGATTAGCTCTAGTCGCACAACACATCAAATCCTTTGTGCGGCCGAGTGAACAAAACCATACATTCCGAGAAATCTGATAGACTTCGTACCCTTTTACGGGAAGCACGGGAGAATAGCGGCTATACCCAACAGCAACTGGCGGATTTACTGAAGAGGCCACAGTCTTTTGTGGCCAAGTACGAACTCGGTGAGCGTCGGGTTGATGTTATTGAATTCCTGACTATTGCAAAACTCCTAAGGGCCGATGCAGCCAAAATTATCAAGGAATTGGGGTCGATTTAATAGAATATTTAAATTTATCTTCAACTTTTTCCATTTTCCACGCCTGCTTTGTGTTTAATGCTCGCCAGACCATTGATAATATCAGGGTCTTTTCGAGAGCTTTTGGGTAAGCAATCAAGAAATTTTTGTTCTGCTGCAGTTACCTTATTTTTTAAATTCGGCATATCGATTGCGCGTGAGGCGGTGTCACAAAATTCGTAGAATCTTTTTTCTGATTTATTGGATGCCAATGTTGTTCTAAATGTTTCATTTTTGAAATCATATACTGCTTGCAGTAATGCATGTTGGCGTTGCATTTCTGGGGTATTATATAACGCGGCAATATCTAAGTCTTCTTCCAATGCCAAGACTTTACGTTTTGATTTGCCCGCATTTGTTAAACCTTTCAACAGATAGGTCTTAAAGTTTTCTTGCTCAACAGTAGTGAGTGGGTTTTTTTGGAGGAAACGAACAATTTCATCTTTTAGTACATTAACATCGCCCTTCCATTCTACGCGGGCCAATTCTTTTCCAAACTCAAATGCCGCGGAAGGAATATCACTATGTGCAACAAATTTTACTAATGCACGATCCCACACACCAGTTGGGTCTTTCCCATTTAATAAATCTCTCAAGTGAGGGAAAAGCTGCTCAGAGAAATCGATGCTGCTTTGCATTGGTACATGCGCGGGTAGGATATCCACCTCAATTACATCAATCCCTCCAATTTTTATCGAAGGCTTTTCCATAGTGGTGGATTGTTCGATGCCAAATATAGGGTTCCCAGGACCAATATCGTTAGTCACGTCTGCGATCACCGAAAGGCGAATTGGGCCAACATGATTTGTGACTAATTCTTTTGTCAGGAATGGTTTTATTTCCCCGTTATTGAAGATACAATTGCACATGATATCGAACTTATCGAGTATGTCTGGAAAAGGTCCGCCGGCCTCTGTTTCCTTGCGCCCCCACTCCGTTACTTTTACCCCGCGATCGGTAAATGCTTTAAATAAATCTGCCGCACCTGAGCCCGAACGTCCCTTTGCGCCAATCACCAACACCTCTGGCGCATGACCGACTTTATTGATTGCCTGATCTAGTAAATCCGAAAGTGTTTTGATCATGACCGCATCATTTTTATAATAGAGCGGCATAGGTGGCACATCGTCCAGCTGCTTTTGACACCAGGTATATAGTGCCATGGCAGCACCACCTAATCCGGCAGATCTACCAAAGGCCGCGACTCTTTTACCGGCAGGGTCAGTGAGATATTCAAGATCACGCACGGTTCCCTTGCCCCTCTCATGCTGCATAAGCACGCCTGGTGCAGCTGCTTGGTCTTTATAAGAATGCGCAAAATATATGTGTTTATGGGTAAGTGGCTTATTCTTAGGCAGTGCTTTAATTCCAAGAATATAAGCATCTTCAGGGGCTTTAGGCCATGTGCCTTTTTCTACCATCTCAACGCCTTTTATAGCAGCATAATCACTATCCGGAAAAATGCGGTCATCCCATTTTTCAACCGTCACTTTATGTCCGGCTTTGATTAATTCATTCACATGTTCTGGCGTAAGCGGAGTTCTGCGCTCAAATTGCTTAGTTTCTGCTCTTAACCACAAATGCGCCATAAAATATCCTATTGAGGCAAAATCTATTTATCGCACAATATCGTTAATAATTTGTTAACAACCCTGTGGTATTGTGGGCAAATGGCAGAAAAAGAGAAAATCGTCATTATCGGCGGCGGGTTAGTTGGCTCAGCCACAGCTTATCAAGCTGCTCTCCTTGCCAAGGCGGAGGGCAGAAATGTTGATATTATATTATTAGAAGCCGGCAAAAAAGGTGAGCTCCGAGGTGGTAGCGATGGCGAAAGCCGCATTACGCGTGAGATTACATTCGAAAACCCCATCTATGCAGAATTGGCACGTGAATCAAACCTGATCGCAGATAAACTGGGTATTGGTATAGTGCGGCCCGCTAATGTGCTTATTCTTGGCAATGACACAGACTATATTTTGAAAAAAGCATACGCCGCTGCAGAAAAATCAAATGCCAAATACGATGTGGTAAACGGGTCATTGCTCGAAGATCAATTTCCATACCTGAACCCCAAAGGCTTGCAAGGTGTAAACGAACATGCATTTAATCCTAAAACAGGCAAGGGTGCAGGCGTATTGAACCCTGCTTTGTTGGTAACGCGCTTGCAAGAAGCAGCGGCAAAACTCGGAGTAACAATTCAGCACGAAGCATCCGTAAAAAAAGTAACGGATGCAGCAGATGGCGGCGCAACCATAACCTTAAAATCAGGCGAGACAATAAATGTCGATAAAGCAGTCGTCTCGGTTGGGGCATGGGCGGAACATATATTAGATCATCCGGTTGCTCGTGCAGTCACCCCGAAAATGGGACCACTTTTTTATTATAAGGTACCAGAAGAGATGGAGGAGAAATTCAAAAATTTTCCTGCCCTTATTTATAAACTTTCTGGTGGTGCAGGGTTTGTTGCACAGCACCCAGATTTTGTTGCTAGAAATCCAGATTTCCCTCTGCACGATAAGAACCACAGCGAAGGCTTTTATATGATGATGGAGAGAGATCTCGATGGCACGATGTGGATCAAGGTTGGTCACTCTGAGCCTGCAATGCAAGTAAGGCATGATGTTGATGTTCTAAGCGCCAATCATAAAATCGCCAGTGCCCTGGGAAGATTTACCGCCGATTTCATGCGAGAGTTTTTGCCAGGCCTTGCTGAAGTTATTCCTTCCATCAAGACGGGCTGGGCAGAGAAAACAGGCAAAGGCCCAATGGCCTTCACCCCTGAAGATCGTCCAATTATTGATACTATCGGTGACAATAAGGCAATCGTTGTTGCAGAATTTTGTAATGGCGGTGGTGCCAAAACGGCCTGTGCAGTGGGCGAGATGGTGGCGCATTATGCACTAGGCACGCCCGAGCGGATTCCAGAAAATCGCCGCAAGGAATTTTCTCTCGAAGGCAGAAATCTTCCCGCTCTTCCTGATGGCCGTGAATTTAGTGATGTCATCACAGCACCAAACGGGCTTCGTGGTGTAAAATTAATACGAAAGAATATGAAATCTATTTAATAGTCAGGGAAAAATTGAGTTTCCCTATTTTTTGTAGGAATTGGGGTCAATTTAATATTTCTGTTTACAGCATCAGGATTTGAGTACAAAAAAACCAACCAAATTGGGGCACCCCAAAGCAAAATGCGTAACGTGGGTTTGAAAACTCCGGCACCTCCTGCTTTCGCATCCAAGACACCCAAACCATGAGCGATCTAGACCTGCATCAGTACGGGCTTTTACTAAAAGCTGCTGGAGCTTGGTAGATTTATCTGAGTAAATGCTCTTTTTCACAGGATGTGCGCTAATTGGGTTGATACCATGCGCACAAAGAGCTAATCCTGTTTTAGGATTATCCCAAAATGGGATTGTTTACGCATGGGAGAAATAGATGAGTGCATTTTTCATATTCATATTTTCTGCTGGTCTTATAATAGGTATTATTGGCTGTTTTACAAAAATATCATCCTTAAAAATTACCGAAAGAAGTCGCGGCCTATGTCTTGCGATTTTATCCTATTTCATTTTATTATCTTTGGTATCTGACGATGCAAGAGAAGTTCTTATTACTCTCGCTATTATTCCAACAATAATTGCATTGCCTTTTTTATTGGGCTGGCTGGCATCGGCAATTCGGATTGAGATTCTTGCAGGCGATTTTAAAACGGGAATGAGTTCTATCTATAAGGTCCCTTTTATGGGAAAAAAATATATCACTTTAAAAAGTCTAAATGGCGGCAATAGAATATTAAAAAGATGGAAAACCGAAAAAATCTCTTTGTCGGAATTATCTATGGTAGATGAGGTTACAAAAAATAATGAGAAAAAGTTTGCTGGCTCATTAGGAGCTGGTTTGGTTGGTGGCGCTATTTTCGGCGGGGCAGGATTACTTGCAGGTGCATTATCTGGAGGAAGTAAGACGAAAGTAGCTTTTATAGCCACTTTCAAAGATGGCCGTAAGTTTATGGGTACAGTGGATGGGAAAAACTACTTGTTGCTCAAGGCCGCTGCATTTAAGTGAGTTGAAGAATCCTAAATAAATTTCATTGGTTATCTCCGATATTTTTAAAAAAGCCCCACAACACGACCGCTCCCAATTACATATCCACGCCCAATTAAGGCCCAGTTTAGAAACTGACTGACACTATCGACCTGATCATCGTGCTTTACGGCGGGGAACCCCAGCAGCTCGTGTTGCAAAACTTCTAACCAACGGCAGGCTTGCGGGAAGAAAACCCGGTGCTGTTCAAATGCGACACTTGCCGAAGCCAGGCGTTCCAATTTCGATACTTCGGCTTTAATGGGAGTGCAGTGTATACCCTCGGTCCGCAGTTGCTGGATAAGCGATGTTCCGGAGCCCTTGTCCTCAATCAGAATATAGGCAGGGTTATAACGGTCCTTCAATTGGCCTACCATTTGCTTTATTTGCGGGAAAGCCATTTTGGCGCGCACGAGGTCTACGAGAAAGTAATCGTTCGTATGCATGAGCCAGACTGTGCAGACCGTCCAATCATTCCCAGCACCATCCTTCATGGCCGTATCCAGACTCAGCACGCAACGCATTTTCTCCCCCTGAGGCAGACTTGTAAAATAACGAAACCATTCCTTCCGGATGATGTTGCCTTCCACCGGTATGGGGTGTTGCTGGTATTGTGCGCTGAAATTTAGCGTCCCAAGATCGCGTTTCAAATCATCCAATACGGATTTAGGTTCATGCTGAGGATGAAGCACATCACCGGTAAGGCGCGTGTAGTAACGACCGTTACTCAGTTCCCAATACTCATCATCCATTGCGATGGCCTGGAAGCTGCGATGAAGCCACCCGCCTTTGCTTAGCAAATGCCCGGTTGCATCTTCTTCGTGCAGCCGTTGCATGACAAGCAGCATGGAGCCACGCTGCTTATCATCAAGGCGTGACATGAGCGTATTGTCGATCCAGTCGTTGCTACTCTTGCGCAGCGCATCGGAGAACGCATCCTGCGGCTTGATAGGGTCATCAATGATGATAAGGTCAGCGCCGCGACCAGTGAGCATACCGCCACATGAAGTCGCCAGACGAAATCCTTCGCCCACGATCTCAAACTCAGCCTCACCAGCTTTGCGGGGATTAATCCGGGCATCCGGAAATACTTCCTGATACCACGCACTCTGCATGAGTGCTCGCTGATCCCGTGAAAACTTATTAGCCAAGTCCTGTGAATAGCTGACACCAATAATCTTCATGCGCGGGTTCAAGCCCATCAGCCATGCCGGGAATGCCACGCTACAAATGAACGATTTAAGTGAGCGTGGTGGCACGTTGATAATAATCCGGCGTTGCTTGCCATGAAATTGGGCCATGAGATCATCGCAGATAACCTCATGGTGCCAGTTCCAGCGTAGCGGGGAGCCATGGGCCTCCAGAAACGCCTTACGCAGGAAAATCGTGAAGTCCTTGCGCAAGGCTATATTAAGGGCCTTGCGCTGGACGATTATGGGAAGATCATTTAACTGCATCATGACTACCTCGCTCAATATCCACAAAGGCTGACAGCAATTTTAATTCTTCCGCCGACAGTTTATTATCAGCGGTGGCATCAGGATCGCTAAAGGCAAGGCTCAGCCTCATGACGGCATCCGCTGATTTGCTCTCACCGCTCATGGCACCGTTGATCATACGCTTGATGATTGCCCGCTGCTTGGTGACTTGCTGTTTCTTGCCGCCTTCGGTGATCTCGATCTTAAGCTGCAACTCCTCCAGAAAATCGGTACGGAAGTTTTTGCTGCCCTTGGGTCGTCCGGCATAATTGCCGGACTGGCCAGGCTTAAAGCGGGTCTTTGTAGGTGGTTTCCCCTTTCCTACGGTGTAATCATCCTTAGACATGAGCCACCTCCTGCCCTGCAGCACCAAGGCGTTCTGAGGCAACCTGTTCGAAAGACTGCCCTGTGGAAGCAAGAGTCGCAGATAGGCCGGTTTTAAGCTGCCAGCGACGAATAGTGACATCGATGTAGCGAGGCTCAAGCTCGATCAGTCGTGCATAACGTTTGGTAATCTCGGCCGCAATGAGCGTACTGCCGCTGCCTCCAAAAGGATCAAGCACCAAATCAAGTGGGTTAGAGCAATCGCGGATCGCATCAGCCACCATCGGCACAGGCTTGGGTGTAGGATGCTGACTGAGCAGATCACTCTTACGCGATTTAAAGCTGTTCTGACCGGCATAGTCCCAGACATTCGTGCGATAGCGACCATGCCGCCCCAGTTCTACGTTGTTGATGTGAGGTGCGGCACCATTCTTATAGACGAATACAAACTCATGTTTGGAGCGGTAAAGCGATCCCATCCCCCCATTGTCCTTGTTCCAGACGCAGATGTTTTTCAGTTCGGTGTATATTCCGTCCGCAGCAGCCACCATTTCACCGGTGTGGCGCCAATCCATACAGCAGAAGTGGATGCTGCCATCTCGCGTATGTTGGACCATACGTTTAAACACAGTTGCAAGAAACTGCGTAAACGCGTTCTGGTCCATTTCACCGGAGGCCATCGCAAATTCTTCGTGCTTATGCTTGCCAAGCCCGGAAACATGGCCCTGTACCCGTACGTTGTAGGGTGGATCGGTGAACACAAGGTCGGCAGTTTTGCCCTCTAACAATGCGGCATATGATTCTTCGGCAAGTGCGTCTCCGCAATAAATGCGGTGACCGCCCATGTACCACAGATCACCCAGTCGGCTGATAACAGGAATTTTGTTATTAATTTCAACCGGTGGCTCGTCTTCGTCGCTCTCTACCTGCTTTAGAAACAATAAGTCGATCTGCGGAGCATCAAATCCCGTAACCGTAACATCAAAATTATGGTCTATAGAAAGCAGGTTCTGAAACTCTATAGCCAGAATAGCGTTGTCCCATCCGGCAAGTTCGGCAAGCCGGTTATCCGCAATCATGTAAGCACGAAGTTCCGTTGGGCTTAGGTGCGCGATGCAGAGGGTCGGCACTTCGGTCATGCCCAGCAGCTTGGCCGCCTCCACACGCCCATGACCGGCGATGATGGTGTTATCTATGTCGATAAACACACACCCCAGAAACCCAAATTTCTGAATGCTATTGCGGATCTTTTGGATCTGCAACTTACTGTGCGTACGCGCATTATGAGGATTAGGTTTTAATGAATTGATTGGAAGAAAAGCGAATTCAAGATTAGGTGTATTATTTTTTTTGATTAATTTCATATTCGATACCGTTAAATAAGGTTTGGATAACCACGGAAACCGAACGAACATGTGGACGCAGGGCTCCCGTGAATGAAAATCGAGCCAAAGCAAATGCTTTGACTGCGAATCATCCGAGCCCTACCTTTTCAACATATATTGTCTGAGCTGGAAGCTATACCATGTACAACAACCAACTAAACAGCTAGCTCACCCATGTGCGCCGCCAATATGCCCACGTAACGTGTGAGGCAGAGACTAAGTAGTGTTGCTCTTTCATTAGCTACGCCCATGTGCAACCAGATAATCGAACAGACCTACACCCATGTGCAAGACCCATCTACTTCGTCAGATAGCGCTATAATAACAGAGCCATTTCCTACCAAAAAGCAAAAAATGAAGCACAAATGCAGAAAATTAGGCGTTTTGCTAATTCCGGTTTAGGTCATGTACACGCGAACCCAGCTTTTGCTTAGATGCGGGGCTTACCCGTACAGGGTTGCCAGTGGCCCTTGCGAGGGGGGATGCTGAGGGCTGTTTAGGAGCATTATAAGCGGTAATACTTCAGCTTTATGTTTGGGATACTTAAGCATTTCTTTACTTCTTTCCCTTATACTGGCCGCATGGATATGGCGTTGCCGGATCAATTATTGCTGCATGTGACGGAGCTGAAACTACAGCTGGATAAGCTTTTTGCGTTAGTGCCAGGCTTCAGGCGAAAAATGATCGACCAGGTGAATGTGCTGGATCGTTATAGCAAACCGGGAAGCAAGTCCCCTAATTGGCTGGGTGCGTGCCTCAACAACATTAGCCAATTGCTGAATGACCCCACGATTTCGGGGTTGAGATCATGTCAGCGATTGCAGGAAAGCTTGCAGAATATTCAAGGGCAGAGAAAACAATGACGAACGAGATCACTTCTCACATCGAACAATTACGTGAGCAGATAAATGCATTGCTGGAGCAGGTTCCAGAGCGATTTGACACCATGAAGCGCTTAACGCTGCGCAGTTGCGCGATGGAAGCAAGAGACCAGAACAATGCCGGCAACCTCGAAGAAGCCATGAAAAGCCTGCGCCCGGCAGCGGAGTTGTTAAGCACGTACCGGAAACTTGAAAAGGACCCTAGCGAAGAGCTACGCCGCAATTACGAAGCCTGCGCGTTGTTGTTGCTGCAAATTGAGTTCGCTTCACAAAAATCACGCGGGAAGAATTTTCATGGCCTGGGCATTGGCCCGCACCCACAATATGTTTGCCCGTGGGTGGATGAAACACTGCACGCATACACCAACCTTTCAAAAGAATTTCATGCCCTGCCAGAAAAAACGCAAACGCATTTGCGCAGTTTTGATAGTGTGCTGACGGAAGTTTGCATGTCTCTGCTGGATCATTTGTTAGTAAGAAACCCAAACAAAGCCTTGATGCATAAAAACAACAAATTCAAGGAAGTTGCCAAGGCATTGGCCTATGAACAAATGTTGCCGCCCAGTGTGGAAGAAAAACTGCAGGAAATGTATGCCGCGCTGGAAAAACATGCCGCGCCGGATGTGCTGCAAGCGGTGATAAGCGAAAACCGGACGGGCCAGCTAAAACGCGGCACTTATTTTTCCAACACTTTAGAAGCGAATATTTTGGCGCTAAAAATGTTCATTTTGCAGCTAGACATGCAGGATGAGACGATTGGCGAAAGCCTGCTGCTCCTTGAAGAATGGCGGCAAAACCGCGCCTGGAAAAATCCGAAACTACAGCAACATGCTGAAGCAATGAGCGGTGTGCTGAAAGAATTAAATACTATCATGGATGTGTTAAGCACTGACAGCTCGATCACCAAAAGCGGGCAGGCGGGAATTACGGAACTTTATGAATCCTGCTGGGGTGTGGTGATGATGATAACACAAGATGCCCAGGATCAATATTTCGGCAGAAACATAGGAACCTCCTGCGATTTTCCGGAACACCCGCTGGCAAAAGCGGTGCTGGAACTGGCCGATGAAATAGAAGCGCTCCCCCGTGAAATCAAAGATGTGATTTTTGATATGCAGGATAACCGGGATGTGGATAATGCGCTCAGAGTGAAAGATGAAACGGTGGATAAGCTCATCGCGTTGTTAAAGCCGGAAATGGAAGGCGCAGACGAATTAGCCCAGATTCTGTTCGATTTCGCCAATGAACAGCAAATTCCAGCCATTTCACGCCATATGAAACCACAGCTGCTGCCCGCCCGCTCGCTCATGGGCTTTGCCGCGCAATTGAGCGACGGCGCAGAAAGCCTAAGCGGCACAGACCGCATCGCCATGAATTTGGAAGCAAACGTACTCTGCCGCCTTGCGGCAAACCCAACGGTGGACAGCAAGGAATTGGCACAAAGCTTGAACAGCGTTGAAAGAATTCTGGCAAACTCTTCCATCGCCAACCTGGCAACCAGTCGCAATTTACAAGCCGGGATTGAAAACATGCGCCAGCAATTTCCAGACACGCAGAGGGCTAAATAAATGCCAGAGCGGGAACAGTTAGAACGATATGTGGGGCGTATTGACGTTGGCATTCGGCGGCTGCTTTCAACCGAGGCGGAAGAAGTTATTTCACTCCGCTTGCAAGAGGCGCTAAAAGAATGCACCACCAACGCCCGCGTTTATTTTAAAGACCCCGATTGCAGCGAACTGCCCGATCTTAGCGTTGCGGTGCTGCATGCACTGCGCCCGGTGGCAGATTTATTGCAAGACCACGGTGTTGCACTTGAAACCCACAAAGATGGCCAAGCTCGCCAGGCCTATGAGGCGCTGGCCATGCTGCTAGTGCGCGTAGATTATAGCGCGCGGCATTTACCAGAACTCGCCCGCACCAGCTTTTATGCGCAAAACCTCAGCCAGTTGGAATATTCCGTAAACCCGTGGATAAACAAAATGCTCACTGCGGCCATGCAGCTTGTAAGGTGGGTGAACGAACATGAACCGTTGCAACCATTGGGGAAAAAACTTGCGGCGTGCATGAACAATATTCAACAGTTCATGCAGGATGAAAATGTGGAAACCGCCGCGGTCGAAAAAATCCGCCGCTTCCACCAGCTTTCGCAATGGCTGAGGTATGATAAACACCTGCCGCCCAAGGTGGAAAAAACACTGCAGGAAATGTGGCAAACCCTCGAAACCCATTCCCCGCCAGACATGTTGGTTGCGCTGCAGGCACAAAACCAGAATGGCCAAATTCAGCGCGATGCGTATTTTTCCTCGCGCCTGCCGGAAAAATTAAAAGAGTTTGAGCGGCTGTTGAAGCTGTGCAAACCCAAAGAAGGGGATTATTTTAAAATGGCATTTTCGCAGCTGCATACACTGCGCGATAGCCCGGAATTGCGGCATAAAAACAAACCCATCGAAGAGGGCAAAACCACCCATGTGGAGTTGGTAAAAGAATTGATGGCGCTGCTTAACGAAATGATGAGCAAGCTAGATTTAAACCCTGAGATCGCCGAAAGCCGCGATGAAAAACGCCGCCGGAATTATGATGCATGTTGGTGCGTCGTGCAGCAGATAGGCGTGGATGCCATTGTGCAATATGCCATTGTGGATACGAAATTAGGCATGGATTTCCCCCAACACCCCTTCCGTTCGGAGATTGAAAAACAACTGGTGAGCATGACGGATGTGACAATATGCAATGCGATTTCAAAATCGTTGGATGTGCTTTACCAGAACAACAACCCCGCCAAAGAATACGATACGAAAAAAGAGGCGATTAATCAGATCATGTTCATGATGGCGGCTTTGCGCGGGCCGGAGTTGGTGAGAGATTTCCCCTATGCCGCCGCGGAAGAGATGGACGCCCTCGCCGGGCTGTTATTCGCCCATGGCACGCCAGACCAGCAACAAGCCATCACCAGTGCGCTGGATTATTCAATCGCTCTGCCGCGTAAAAAACAAACGCTGGGCGACCTTACGTTCACTCTCGCCGCGCAGCTGGATAAATTAGCGGAAACCCAGCAACCGGACCTGCAAAATATAATGAAGTTGCATGTTGAAATGCTAGAGCGCCTTGCCGAAAATCCGGAAAAAGACCCGCTGTTAGCCTGCCTCAATGCAATCACCGGCATTCCGGAAACGTTGGGTGATTTAAGGTTCTACAAAACCCTCACCGACCTGCGCACAAGCCTCACCAAATAACAAAAAAAGAGCGCCACCAACTGGTGACGCCCTCTTTTTTAAGATCGAAGGAATATTTCTGGACACTGGCAAACAAGGTCACCTGCATGATCCTAAATACGTGTTCGCTGTAATATCAAGCTCACGCAATACCTCAACCATACTCTTACCAACACCAATCATCACCTCAGCCTGGCGAAAATAACCAATAATTTGCTCCGCTGTATAACGTTTCCTAGCCATAAAAAACCCTGCTATCATTGATCCAAAATCTTTCTAGACTGTAACTCTAAAAATTGACCTATTTATAGTGGGAGGGTCAAAAATTATTAAAGACCTTTAGTATAAATCTTGGCTGCTAGAGTTTAGTTTGGCTTGCCTCTATACTACCCATGTAGTCTGTAAAAAAACCAGATTTATTAACAATTAGCCTTGGCTTCTTAATTTTCTGTCCTGCTCTTGTCAGTGCCCCAATAGCCACGAGGCGGAACGGGAATACCGTTTCTTTCAAATAACTTGCTAAGCCACGATAGGATAAACCGTATTCCTTTGCAACATCAGTCATTGGCCTCTTCCATAGCAAAATTATATATATTTCTACCACGTATGGTTTATGTTTTGCTTCTTCCCGTTGCTGGACCTGGGTCATTTTGCTCGCCACGTATGCGTTCGAGGGCAGGAAGGCTGGACCAGTGGATGCAAAATTCAGATTCCTCACTATCCGCAGTACGACGATTGGCACAGCGAAATTGCTCCGCCTGTGTTGTAGAAAATGTGATGGTTTTTTCTTGCCAGGGATCTCTCTTCTGTCCGGTTTGTGCTTTGAGGCGAATCTGGTTCCATTGGTGATCAAGCTTGGCCATTTCTGCATTTGCCAGGGAAGTAATCCCTAAGGCATTCCGAGCATCTTGTATGTTCATCCATTCTTGTGTTTTCCAATGCGAAAAACGGTCTTTCCACCACATTGCCGCTTCTTGTTCAGTAGCTGCTTTATGGATTTCATATAGCGGCTTGAGAAGTTCTGGGGATACGGCAAAATCAACTCCGTCACCAGCTGGTTTATGGAAGAATCCCATATCAGAAACAGGGAGCGTATGTCCTTTGACTTCAATAGAAGTCGTACCAGGCGGGCGGTCAAGATAGGCATCGATAATATCGCCTATAAGCTGATCAAATTCAGGGTCTGCGCCGTTTCCTGCTACATATTTTCGTGCCAGAAATTCTGGCAAAAATTCTGGTGGGCGTTGTTTCACTGCACCAAACAAGGCATTTTTACACAGACTAATGAGTCCTTTATCAATGCAAAAATACTCCTCTTCTCCAACTTTATAATTACCTATTCGCCAAACAGGAAAAGGCTGCTGGCGAACAGAGATGTCCTCTATACTGACCATTTTATCTCTTGCCTCGCGGATTTGATACGCGGCTGCCAAGGGTTCATATAAACGACGCTGCAGGCGCTCCTTTTCTCGTTCAAAGCGCTCTGGCTTTATGTCTGGATTAATCTCACGGACCATTTCCTCGCAGGTGAGCATCTCTTTAGTCTTTATTGGCGGGTTTCTGCCCATTTTTTGGCGGAAAATTTGGTATTCTTTTTCGTTCGTAATAATGGTTGGAACTTCGTCTACGCTGACCCACGTGCGAGGGTCGCGGCTTTTGTTTTTATGACCTTCAGTTGGGCCAAATTCAAAATCTTTTGGAATGATGACGATGCCACCTGCTAACTCTCCAAATATATATTGTTCGAGGCCGGCGATCAGGAAGGTAATGATGTTGGCAATTTTTGTCGGTTGCTCGAGATTTAAACGCATCACTCGCCCACCCTGTTGCAGAATGCGGCTGGGGGAGCGCGAGGGGCAGAGTTGGAAACATAACTCTGCTTCACGGTCATCGAACCCTCGGACCATGAGTAAATTATTCGTCAGTGCCATGGTATCTTTATTACGGAAGCGCGTAATAACGGCGTTAATTTCCTCATCATCCATGCGGCCACTCACCGCTTCTGCATAACGTATCCGTTTTACACCATCTTCCTCTATGAAAAAATCTTCCCAGTCTTTCTTTTCTTCGGGATGGCTTTTCAAATAGGCTTCAATGCCAAGGTTAATTTTATCCGCCACCGTATTCGCATGGCCCACATTAGCACAATACCATACGGATTTCATGTCGATATAGGGTTTGCCAGTACCCGGATCGCAGCCATTTAAGAGCACTTTAACCGCGATATCATCGATACCGGACAGTTGCGCCATTCTTTCAAGCTCGCGATCAGTATAATCCAGATCGCTATCGCTAATTTCCGGATTGAGTTTTTTTGTGCGTTCTTTGGCCGCGTTTATAATTGCAGCCACACCAGAGCGGTTTTTTTCTGGAACATCTACCTCCATGGCAATATTGCGCATGGGGCTAATCTCCTTGAAATTTACTGCTTCCTGGAACGGAGTTTCAAAGGCAGGTTTTAATCCGCCAAAAACATAATCTCCTGTTGTTTTGCCATTACGATACAGGTGCGTCGCGGTTAATCCCAATGTCAGGCACTCGGGTAAAATAAATTCGTGGATATAACGACTGGTTGCATCTCCGCGCGGACGGTCGTCGACTTCATCCAACAAAACAATGGTCGTCGCTTTGGGGTTTGCTTTCTTCTCATTGTTAAGGGCTTCAAGAAAATGTTGCTGCAGCTGAAAACGTTTTTCTTCATTTAGAAAATCGGTCGCCAATAAATCGGACAATGTATCTATCGCAACATTCGGTAATTTCGCATCATGAATCATATCGAATAAACGATAGAGATTTTCTTGTTCTACAATGTCCTGCGATAATATGTTTTCTATTTCGTTGCGAGCCCTCTGAGGCACTTTATTGTCCTCAAGTAAATCCAACACATTACGTCTTGTTATTGCACTACAACCAATGGTCGGTGGTTGATGATTGGCCAATATCCGCCCTGAATCATACGTGATGAGCACAATCGGTTTTTGCAAAGCAGCTTCTTTTTCTTCAAACTTTTGCGATGCACGGTATACACCGACATATTCTGGTTTGATGGAAGGGAAATTGCCGCGCCGTCTGCCACCTTTTCCATCCGGAAGACCCAATAATTCTTCTTCCCATCGATCCAGCAATAAATTGGTGGGAACATGGATAATAGATCTGCGCCCTTGTGTTGGGTGACCAAGCACAAAAGTCTCACTCTCGGGAAGCGTATTCATTCCGATAATCATCACAACACCGCTCGTGGTCTTGCCAGTACCCGTAGGGCTTACTCCATAACCATAATTCACCCGCGTGCCCAGTATTGGATTGATTTCCCTAAAATACTTGCAGGTTTCAAGGCCCCTTTGTTTTTGTGGTGGCCGCGAAATATTTTCGTCACGCATCAGATGTGCGTAGTAACGACGTATTAAAGTGTTAATTTCTGTAATATCGCAGGACATTACATTCTCCACCCTGGATCACCAGGATTACTTCGCATTCTATCAATAACTTCTCTCGATACCCTTTGCAGCTCTCTTAGATCTTTGAGATTAGAGTTGCCATTCGATGCGGAACCTTTTTTAACAGGGTCAGGAATGCCATGGTCGCTGCCAAAAATAACTTCAAGATTGCTTTTTGTTGCATGCGCCAACCAGTCTTTCGGTTTGTCAGCATTAAATGGTGGGTGTCTCTGATCTATAAAAAACTGAGGGCCCAACTCTTTTGCAGCGAGCACTTCCTGTCTTAGTTCTACATAGGGGGACGAACTAGTGAATGGAGTACTCGGCATAAGAGGAGAATAATGCAATCCGGCGAGCAAGCTTAAATGCTCTGCAACTGTCTCCTCGAATGAATGAATCATATCACTATACTTTTGTGGTATGAGGCGCGTTTCGGTTACAGGCGCACCTGTAGTGTCAAGGTGCGGCTCCAGTTTCCCATCGCGTCTACCGCGCATGACAGAAAATGTAACGGGAATAGGTCCATCTTTATCTTGTGGGTTTACTCTATCCATTCTGACACTCAAATCATGTTCAAAACGAGGTATCAAATCCCAGACAAATCGATCTAATCGCACATAATCCATGTCACCACGCACATAAGATTCCACTAAATCTGCCTTTTTTTCTGGAACGGCGAAGAATAATTCTAAATTCTCACCTTTGGTATTTTTCACGATGACAAACAGATCATCTGATTGCTTCTGCTGAATTTGTACTCGTATGGTAACGAGCCCATATTCTGGTTCTTCGCGCACAATATTGAGACGATACGACATATTATCGGCCGGCAATTCATTTTTTATCATCTGACGATAAAGATGAATCTGCTCCTTGCTTAAAACCTCACTCACTTCTTTTTGCACGTTTCCAGCCAATTCCTTGGTCGATTCGCCACCCTCTCCCTTCTTCTCTACCAGCAGCCATCGCGCCTGTGGACGTTGCTCAAAATAATCCTGCAGCATGTAAACAAGACCCATCGCTTTATCGCTGCCGAAAATAACTTCTTGCACTCGCGAACGTGCCATTTCTGGATCTTCAATGCCAAGGTTCATGCCCCGGGTGCGAATAAGATATCCGGCAGAGGTATTATTCACCGGATCGTCATTAACATGCAAAGTGAACTTCAAATGATAGGTTTGGTTACTTCCCCCTTTGCTCATCGCCATAGCTCCAAGCATCATATTCTGAGGCTTGTTTTGAATCTCATCAAGGCTAGGAATTGGAACAGGCGTATGACGATATTGTCCGTAACCAATTTCAGTTAGCGCCCATTTCCAATTCACCCAATCGTCTTCTTTGTCGACAACGACTACTCTTGGAAGCGCATCTTCTGCTGCTTTTAATGCCTTGTCCCTATCATCGCTTTTTGGAAGCTCTAAGAGAAGTTGATAGGCAGGATCAGTGGCCCCCAAATATGCCTTTTTGAGCCCATCGGTTATTAGCAACTCAATATGTTCCGGAGTTGCCCAATACCCATTGGGATTTTGAGGATCAACCACACGAATTTCCGCCACTATATTTTCCAGATGGCCTTGAATTTCCCGCTTAATAGGTATTTTACGACGCTTCGCATTCGGTGGGTTATAATCATCGATAAATTTCTCTATGATCCCCATTCTTTCCTTAGCAATAAGTTCCGCCGCCGCAGCTTCTGCTTCAGTCCCATTGCCATTGATTTTCTTCACACCGAGCGGAAAAACAATCGTTACCTTGTCTCCATTTTTCGTATATTGCGCAGTCAGTTCTAGTTGATATATTCCAGCATTGCTAACTTTAAGCGCAGTTTCGCGGTCGTCTTTATTGATAGCTCGGTTGGGAATAAAATCATCTTTGGTAATGCGCGGTTTGCCACTCGTTGTTTTTCCAAAAATAGGCAAAAAATCACCATTGGCTGCGATTTCACCATTAACAATAATCTGTAAATTTAATGCATCCAGCGATGTAGGAGTAACTCCCAGGCGCGCATAACCTTCAAGATATTGCATGCTATTCAGATCGAATATTTTTGAATAAGGCAATTTCCCCGCCTCATCGCTTTTAAAAAACAGGCGAACACGTGCATGGGTTTTATCAACCAGCAAATCACAGCGATATTGATTATATCCATTGTCTTTTGCTGTCATCGCCACATAAAGTGCGTCAACCGAAAGCTGCTCTGACATTGCTTCATAAGCCCGGGCACGGCGCGAATTCAGCTCTTCCGGCGATAATGCCGGGTCATTCTGTAAACGTGATTCGAAAATTCGTTTGGAACCTTCTAATGCCTCTTCTGAATTCTCAGCGGGCGGCAATGCTTTCTTCTGCGGGGCTTTATTTGTCACCCCTTTGTTTCCATCAGCTTCTTCACCGGGAAGCTTTTCAGTAGATGTTGGAGTTGTAAGGGCAGTTTTTTGATCTTTTGCCTCAACTGCACCCTCATCTTCTTCTAATTTTTGATCCCTTTCCTCAGGTATATTCTCATTTTTCTTTGGTTCTGGAGAAGAAGACTCAGAGTCCGCCTTCCCATTCTTTTCCAATGCCTTGCTAGTTTGCGCTTCTTCAGCGAGCAATAATTGTTCTGCAACGAAAGCACGTCTTGCTGCGATATCGGTCAGACCCAGCGCTTCTAAAATACGTTCTTTATCTCCGTATACACATGCAACTATGATTGGGCTTTCTGAAAGAACTTTCTTAAGCGGATGATCACTTGCTAGGATATTAGAAAGTTGAGTTTTCGCTGTTTTGCGCGCCTCATTAATGCCTTTATTTTTATTGCTCTCATCCCTTAGAGCAGCACTAATATTACCCGAAATTCCGGTTGAGGATGCTACAATTAATTTGCTCACCGGACCTTTAAACAGGGCGCCGCCCAACTGTTTATCTACCTCAATGTATGTATTCATATTTTGGCAAAGATTTTGCACTTCTGCTAGCAAAGCACGGTTGGCCTTTGGTGGAAATTCCAGGGTGTGCGTATAAGGCGCCGGCTTGAGCGCTTCTTGAATGTTACGTTTAATGTCCCCATTGAGGGCAGCATATATTGTAGGGCAATCCCTATCTAAGGAATCAAGCAAATCTCTGTGATTATCACGGAGTTTATTTTGTTTTAGTGGATCCGTATCCCTAATATTACCAATTTTTAGATTACTTGCCTCTTTCCATGCCCTTTGAGCGAATTTTAGAGCTTCTAATGTAACGTTTTCTTTTAATACGTCACTCAGTGTCAATATTCTTTCTTGCTTTTTATCTGCAGCGACACCTTGGTAATCATGATACATTATAGCCAATTTGACGACTGGATCTGCCAGTGCTGCCGTTCCCAGAGCTTGATGTAATGGAAGACCACAATCCAATTTACTACACAACCGATCAATTTCCTTGCGAAGTGCGGAATCAGCTTGCGCCGCAAGTTTTTGTTCTAATGAGAGGACATATGGTATCGGCAGATTAGGAATAGATGGTTGTGTGTGTTGAGAATCTTTTCCTGAACTTCCGTTGATAGGTATGGCAAGACTTGCATTTGCAATATGCTGCTCTGCAGCATATTGGTAAATATTCAGTATTTTTCTACATGCTGAATTATCGGCTTTTACTGTATCAATTTGATCGTATGCATGTGCAAGAACTGTTGCTTGGCAATGTTCTATTCCATGTTTCCACATTGCTCTTTCTATTTGTTGCGAAGAAAGGTGTGAGGGCAAGATGGCAAGAAATTCATTGAGTGCGGTTTCAAATAGCTTATTTTCAATATGAGGTTGAAGGGTTGCTACAAGACCACTCGCAAATATGTGGCTTTTAAAGGCAGGATTATTGACGATAGTAACCGGAAGGGTAACATTTTTATTGCTTACATTTATCTCTACAAAGGGATGGCTGCCTGTAGTAAAACTCACCTCTTCATGAATAATGATGCGCTTTGCATAGTCAGGTACCTTTTCAAAAGCCTCCGCAAATCTTTGCTGCTGTTCTTCAGTTGCATTCTTTAATTCTGGCGATGGTTGTTTTTCTAACTCAGGCTGTTTGTCCGGTGTTTCTGCCTCACTCGCCGGATAAGGGGTCGGCGAGGTTGCGTCTTGTACATTTGCGCTAAGGCGCTCTTTTGCCGTTTCTTTGGATAACCGATCTGCTTCTACCTTTAAGGCTTCCATAAATTGATCGTAAAGCTGCAACCCATAAGGGTATATTTTTTCCGCGTTCTCTCTTCCGTTGGAAGAGATCTCTTCATGAATCCTCAAAAAATTATTAATATTTGTCAGCCGTGAGTTGCCAACGCCAACCGCACGTATTACTTCTTTTTTTACTAGCTCCCATTTTAAATCTGGGGGCATTTTATTATGCATGGCGCAAAAGAGTGCATAAAACTTTGCCGGCACCTGGTCACGAGCACGATACTCTTCTCGATTACTATACCAAGTATCAATCTTCACTACTTTAGTCTCAGGATCATATGGAGATGTAGACTTATCTCGATTGTGCATCATTACGAAAGTAATGCCGCATGCTTGTATAAACTCTTTAACCCAAGGCTCCCATTTTTCGTATCCTGCCAGGAAAGTATCAATATCTTTCTGAGTTACTTTTTTTGCGTATTTAGGATCTATGGTAATGTCAGGTGGCAATAGATTGGTATTAGGCGTTTCTGCCTCTACTTTATTTACATTCTGACTTCCCAACTGCTGCTTTTCTGCAAACTCTTTCGCCTTAAGCATGAATTCTTCATATAATGCCAAGGCTATAGGAGTAAGTCTTCTTGAAGTATTCAGATTGCCTGGTTTTTTCAAAGTATCATGAACATTTGCTAATATCTGTGATGGAGAAAGCTGCCGGGGATTGTTTTTTTGAAAGCCAGTAATTTTTTTGATTTCTAATACTGTCCCCCGCCATTTAGGGTTTTTTGTTACATCCTCCTCCATTACACAGAACATTGCATCAAACATCGCATTTGTTGGAGGGATATTATCCAGGCTTGATTGGATATGAGTAGCAGAAATATGTACTTGTTTTAGAGCAATATCGTGTGATGTAAGTGGTTTGCCAGCTTGGTCATTTCTGATAACAAAGGTAACGTCAGCTACCATTTTCTTAATCCAATCTTCCCAATTCTGGCAGCCCTGTACAAAAGAATGTATGTGCTCTGGTGTAACTTTTTCTCCATATTGCGGGTGGGGAATAACTTTAGGAATGAAAATAGATAGGGGGGCAGGTTTCTGTGCTTCTTCCCGCGTTGCAATAGGCGAGTCTGTCATTACTCCTTGCTGCGCTGCCCTATATGCAGCTTCTAAATAGATATTATAGACATCGGTACGCACGTCTAAAAGATCCGAAAATCTTGACTGATCGGCTGCATGCAAATCAATATAGGTGCCTGCTAAAATTTCCGCGATCTTTCTTCCGCCTTTAAAATTTAACCTAACGACTTCCGGCTTTGCTAGGACCTCAAGCAGAGGTTTTTGGGCAGCAACTGGCTCTGTGTTTAGAATTGTTCTCTGTAAATGTTGGACCATTGCCTTATTTACTAATTCATCTTCAATGGCTGGTTTTAACGCGATCGCCAATCCATAACCAAAAATATATCCTGGCAATACGATTTCTGGCTGCTCTGTAAAGGCACTCGCTCTTATGGCAACAACATTATTTTGGGTGATGATCGTATTACCTTCGTCCAAATTCGGGTTCACCCTGAACTGAACGTTGCCTTTTTCGATCACTCTTTTAACTTCTGCAGTCAGTGTGCCCACCGCTGCATTAAATTGTTGCTTCTGCTCCGCTGTCGCGTTTGCTATTTTTATTGTTTCTGGCGCTATTATCCTTGGGATTGCAGCAATAGGAGTTTCTGGCAATTTAGAAGAGGCTTCGCGTGAAACCTCTGTTGGGAAAATAGGCGGCAAAGCATGATAATGTTCGTCTTTTTTGATTTGTTGCCTGAGATACTCCATACCAGCCTCATAAAGATCAGAGAGGCTTTCGGTTCGAGGCGGTATTGATAAAACAGGTGGATAGTGTGCGTCTATTTGTTGCTGAATATAAGCCATCCCAGCTTCATAAAAAGCAATGGCATTCTTAAAGTCATTTTTAATAAATCGTTGCTGTTCCGGGTTTGTATAATTGTTCAGCGCAAAATGAATGTTTGCCAATGCTGTTATTGCCTCAAAGCGCGATAATTCTACTTGAGCAATATGGGATGAGGCATTACCGAATATTAATTTATCCGTATGCGCCTGATTATAGTTTGTCACTTCCTTGTTTTTTTTCTTAAGAGCATATTCTGCTTTAGAATATCCTGGCCCCAAATTTTTTAAAATTGGATCATCTATATTTAAATCACGCAATCTCTGCATAAGCATTAACGTTCTCGTCATCACCGTAGATATCAGAGTATCATCAATATCCTTGCCTAATAACAGTACAGGAACAAACATCAGAGTTTCATTGGCAGCAAATTCATAACTTGATAATACAATGGGCGCTCTTTCCCGTTGCATGACTCGGTCAATGCTTTCCGGCAATAAAGATGGGTGATCTCTAAAGTATGCCACTAATTTAGTGATTTCTTCTTCGCCGGGCTGTGGCCCATATTTTTCATAAACTGGCGCAATGCTTTCTTTACACAGCCTTATTAACTCTTCGAGCGATGCATCGTCTTTTTTACAGTCTTTTAAACTCGCGATGGTTTGTAATTTAACTCGCTCGTTAGGGGTGAGTGGTGTGCCTTCCCTCTGCTCAGGCGGACCATCATTAACATAATACACTCTAGCAAACACATAGTCATACCCCCCCGCGTCTATGAGATGCAGAGTCCTATCAATTTTTGCACGGACCTTTTCTTTATCTTCAAGTTCGGAAGGCAGCAGAGAAAATAAACTGCTATTATATTGTACCCCCTCATTTTGTAATGCTTGCGCGACCGAGGAGACACCCATATCAAGATACACCACCGCGCAATAAGGCGTTACTATGTCACAGAGAGGAACTCTAAGCTGAGCAAATGAAGTGCTCTTAGTTCCCAGCATCACCCCAGATTGCGCAAGATCTACACTGGCATCAGCAACGGAGGGCTTTGTATTCTCCTTCGGTTGCCTATGCATTTCAGCAACTTGTTGGCTTACAAATTCCTGATACTGATTATAGGCATCAATGAGGTTTTCAATGGAAGGCTGTTGTAGCTTAAGTCTTTCTAAATCCGGGCTTGCAAGTATCGCTACGACCTGATCCATCAGTAGGGCACAATTATTTTCCATGCCGGGAAGGTTATCGAGGTGCATTTGGAAGCGCTCTAAAGAGCCACCCTTCGCATGGTATTCTATAGCCGCATCTTTAGCGCTTTTCCAATCGATGGAAGGCCCGGTTCCCAGAGCCGTAAGATAGGCAAAGAATTTAATGAACTGATGCCTATAAAGCAAAAATTCGGGCTCCTTTACCTCATTGATACGCTGACCAATGATCAGCTGGTTTCCTTTTGACGAAACTACGTCAGAAGAAGTGCTATCAAATACAATGCTCAAATTTTTCGATCCCAGTAGCTGCCTTTCTTTTTTGTCCCATTTTTTGATAACGTCATTGCAAAAGGTAACTACGGTTTCCGGCGGTATTGGCCCCACGATTTGAAAGCGAATCCCATTCATTCCCTCTTTCAATATGCGGTTTTTTTCTGCTTCGAGGGCATTCTTTGTCCTTGTTTGCACTTTCTTCATTAGCGCCATTTCTTCTTCCACAAAACGTGTGTACGTTTGGTAGAGTTTGACATTGTACGGAAGTGTAGTGGATTGTATTGAACCTTCTGCTGTCATCCGATGCAAAACTTCCTCAGCAGCTGTCAAAACAACCGCCTTTGATAGAGCGTTGGGTAATATCGATAATCCGGAATTACTAATAGGGATTTGAATGGCCACACCATCCACGTTTACGGTGACGGACATTGGCTGACTTTTGGCAATATTCCAGCTCTCTTCCGACACAGGGCCATTCCCAAACACGGTAATTAAAACTGTAAACTTCAAACGAGATAAGGAATCGCTTTCATTTTCATAAGTTTTTATGGCGCTTTCTGCGATAAACAATAACTTCCTTCCTTGCAACGCTTCTGGTGCTGGCGGCGTTTCTGTTGATCCATCTGGGACAATAATAATAGCGAGTCCATGATACGCAACCAATCGCCTTTCTTCTTCCTTCATTGCCTTGTTTAAAAGGCTAACAAAACGTGGCCCGCAATCGTTCGCTACACCAGGCGCCACTGCAAATAGTATCTGATCCCTATCAACCTGCTGGTTTGTTGCCTCAGGATTTCCTCCGTTGGCTTTCTGTTTTCTGGATCTGGACATCTCTAATTTCCCTATTGTTGGGGATCTTAGCATCGCAAGGTTAACAAAACGTTAAATAGGCCCTCTCGAATGCAAAAAAATAGAAATATCAGTAACTTATTCATGAAAGGTAAAAATAAATTCCCTGTTATCTTTTTAGGGAATTCTTCTGCATTGTTCCTGTTATCCGCCATATTTTTTGTACATTTTAATAAAAAAACATCAAAAATGATAAAATTTCCTCAATAATTCCCTATAATAGGGAATTATTGAGGAAGAGAGGTTAAACACTGGTCGCCACTGGTATATTCAATGACGACCAGTTGGCTGGCGATATGACTGCCAGCCTAGTGGGCTCCGAACGGGTTCACCGCCATCCCCACCACCGCGCTTGATCCGCATCTCGTGCGGCTTCTCCTGCGGTCCCGGCGTTTATGGGTCCCGGTCCCCAGCTTAAAACCTTACATCCCCCTCATAAAGCTTTGTCGCGGCCACCTAGTGAAGTCATCTCCGTTATTTTCTGAAATTCTGTTAGATATTCAGGATGATGTTGCGCGATATATTTGACAATACGAGCATTGTTGAGCAGCGTAGAAATGTATGTTCTGGCGACTGTAAGCGTTAATACATTCGGCCCAAAACTATCTTCGATCAGCTGATATTGTCCCTGTAGGCTTCCCATTTCCGCTTCCATCCGGGACATCTGTTCCGTGTTGAGGCCTCTTACCTTCTTTGGTTTTAATGGATCAACCAATTGAGCATGAGGTGTAGCAGCCAAAAGCGCCTGCATGAAATTCAGGGAATAAATATTGGCATCTCGCATCAAAGTGGCAGCTTCAATTTGCCTTAGAGGCTTCATGCGTCTCATAATTTTAAACACATGGGTTGCAACCATTTTATTTTTCAGCAAGTCGGCGGCTTCGGAACATATTCCGTTTAATAAATCTCGTTTAAATATAATATTTTTTACGTTCAGATTGAGTGCGCGCGCCAGCTTCTCTTCTGACACGCCTCGCTTTACTGCCTGCACAACCATACGGTGTTCCTGAATCGGCGAAAGGCGGCTGATATGCTTATTATAGGTAAAGGATTCATCATCAGTAGAGACAAGGCAAATGATTTCTTGTTCTCCAATTTCTCTCAAAGCCTCAAGACGCAGATGCCCATCCAGGAGCATATATTGGGTCTGTCCTCGACTGGGCGATGCTACGATCGGTGGTTCAATGATTCCAATTTCACGAATGGAAGCAACAATCTGGTGGAACTTTTCACTTTCACGAATAGCCGGTGTGACTATTTTTAGTGGGAAAATATCTTTCAGTTGCAGCGTAACAGTGTCTGATGCAAAGCCGATTTTGATATTACTCACTAGTTTTGCCTGTTGTGCCCGGAGCATGGATCAAAACTCCTTAGCTGATATCAAAGCTGCCAACTGTTTTGGCATACTATCCAAACTCTCTGCGCGAAGCAGAGTGGTAAAGTGTTCCTCCTGCAACAGACATCGCATGGCCTCCTTCAGAAACACTAGACGGTTGTTTACAACGTCAGCTTTTCGTTCCAACAATTGTTTCCGGCTTACTTCTCGCCTATATGTTTTGATAATATCTTGACCGTAATCGCCGATAGTGTGGGAGCGGCTTTTCTTTTTGGAGCTCCGCAATGTTTTTCCCCAATTTGTACGATTCTCTAACAGCTGCTTGGCAGCCATGAATTTATTGCCACTGAGTTGCCCTGTTTCATAGGCGCCTTGTAATGCTACTTGCTCATTTTTGGGTGATTGCACGATATTGATTGCAAGCGTAATAGGAATACTACCGGACTCGACCGCTGTTACTAGCCGCTCTTCACCCTGTTCGAGTAGTAGAATCAGATTATTGATATACTCCGTTGAATAACCAATTTTAGCAGCGATGGTTTTGGCATCATATCCCTGCTTGCGCAGTATCTCCACACCTTGCAGTAAATCGATAGGTCTGTGTCTACGGCGAGCAATGTTTTCAACCAAGCCCATAATCAGCGCTTGTTCTTCACTGGCATCAATTACCATCGCTGGAATCATTGTCTGGCCCCAAGCCATAAATGCTTCGAGCCGACCCTGTCCACATACCAGATCGTAGTCTTTACCGTCCGTTTTGGAATGAGAGGGCATGACCGTAATTGGACGCTTAAGACCAACTTTTGCAATATTCTGCACTACAGCATCAAATAATTTGGGATTACGTGTGCGAGGATTAAGTACATTGATTCGGTCTACAGGAATCACCTGGATAGACATATGCCTCTGCCTACTCATGAGACGTCCTCTATGCGCACTCGCTCCGTCAGGAGAAAAAATACCTCCAGATCATCAAAACGATACGCATCCAATGCGAGGCCATTATTCTCAGCCAGACGCATCTTGGGGTTTTCAATATCAAGCGCTGGTAGCAGATAATAGTCGAATGCCTTCTCATTTGCCGCATCCATACGGATAACAATCGTAATATCCGGAAGTAATCCGCTATCGAGATGTATTTTCCAGCGATAATCGCCGCCTTTGGTATGGTGGCAGCGACAGATTACTATCGAAGCTCGTAGCTCCTCATTAATAATGATCAATTCAGAAGTTTTCTCCTGGCGTACATATCCTCCCAGATCTTGAATCTTACGGATAGTGTCATCGATGACGCTGCCGTGCAATTTACGCAAGCGGCGATTGATTTCTATAAAACTATAGTCATGATCCGGCGTGAAACCAATCAGCTCATAGGCCCGGATTAAGCTGCCAAACCGATGCTGATAGGCGCTGCTAGAGGGCATATTCTCAGACTCATTAATAACAACTCCGGACAACCAACCATGTTGTTCATGTAGTTTGCGTAGTTTTTCTAGCATTTCCTCATCGCTAAATTTTCGACCGCGTTCGCGGATGATTCCTTGTGCCGTGAAAAAATAACGAGGCTCAACAATGGCCTCAAACACCCCATCTTTGCGCACCCACATATCCGGTACGTTAACCACACGCCGTTTTTTGAGCTTAAAAGACGTTCGATTGAATATATTATTGCCAATATACTTCTCGTTGGTCAGTACTTCATGCACAGTACTACGAGTCCAGGGGCGATCGAGATCTGTTAATACGCCCCGCTGATTGAGAATAGCTGCGATCTGGCTTTCCTGCATTCCTTCTTCGGTGAATGCACGGTACATCCATTGTACGTTTTCGACTTCATCAGGTGGTCCCGGCACCAGAATAACCCGATCCGTCTGCAAACTCTTGTGCTCTCCGCGTTTCAGTGCTGCCTTCTGTTGCCCGTGTTCATCAATAAGCACGCGTCGCAATCCATAACCTGCTGGTCCACCCTGACGATAGCCAAGTTCAATCAAGCGACATTGCCCGGCAAATACTTTTGTGGAGAGTTCCCGGCTGTATTCACCCGCCATCGCACGCTTGACGCCCTTAACGATGGTAGATACGGGACTACCATCATTCTCAAATTGCTCAGCAACATATTGGACATCAATACCCGCCCGGCGGCAGATATATTCATAATAAGCACTCTCGTCTGCATCTTGAAAGCGGCCCCAGCGCGTGACATCCAGCACCAGAATCATCGTAAAAGCAGCAACACCCGACTGTACATCATCAATCAGCTTCTTAAGCGCGTCCCGACCATCCATGCTAAGGCCGCTTTTTCCGGAATCAGTATAGGTCTCTATGATTTCAATATGGTGCCGGTCCGCATACTCACGAATGGCATCGCCCTGATTCTCCGTAGAGTACTTTTGATGGTCCGTAGACATGCGCACATACATGGCAGCCCGTCGGATAGGGGAAGGAACATCGCGTGTATTGTTACTATTTTTGTCCACAGTCATAGTCCGCCATAAGAATGTCGCTGAATCACAGCAGCTTGGTTGATCTCCATAAATTATATTATTGGAGAAACCTCATGTCCCTTGCTAAAAATGACCAAATTTTAACATCCGCGATTACGGATAAAAAACTCGCCTTCTTGATTCAGAAAATACTACGGCAAGAATATAAAAATCAGAGTTCAGCCGTAAAACGAATAGGCAAAAAAACGGGTATTGAATTACGGGCTATACGCGATTGGTATGAAGGTCGAAAGCCGCCAAAATCAACGCATCTCTTGATACTTGCCTGCCACTATCCACAGCTATTACCTGAAATTATGAAATCGATTGGTCAGGTTGATTTATGGGCAATGCCTGAGCAAGGTTTTGGTGCTCACAACACCTACCCACGCCAGTTAGAAAATGTGCCTCATGACAAAATTTATAGTGCAAGATCTTGCACTATAAATGTAACCTTCGATATCGAGAAGGGTGGAAAATTAAACCAGAGGCAATTATGGTTTCTGGGATTACTACAGCAGGGGTATAAAGTAAGGAGCGTCGATATCATGGCTGTTTGGAAAGCATCTGCTAGGGCAGCTAAATATGATATTGAGGGACTGGTAGGTCTAGAACTAATTCGTTTCATCGGTTCCCGCAAAACCGGGTACTATGAAGCCACATGAGTTCCCTGTTAATTCCCTGTTATCATTTTAATGAAATCAAGTAAAAGCCAGTATTTCCCTACGTTTTAGAGATTCCTTCTACAAAACTTTCCTGTTATTTTCAGAAATTCCCTGTATTTTTCCCTGTAACGGACCTAAGACAGGTTCGGCGCAGACTACTTACACCACCAACAAAATCAAGGGTTTGCGAAGAATCCCCCAACAGAAAGACACCCCTTGCGGGACACTTCGGGGACACAAACTGACAAAACATAGCAACCAGCAGTCACAAGAAGCTGCTGTAAGCATTTCTATAGAACCATCCATTATTCCTCACTTTGGCGATGTAAATCTTTCACTGGATGTCCCCATAGTGTCCCCGAAATGGGTGTGCCACAACAAATAGCAAGTAAAACACTCATATATTCTAGCGCGACAAGGGGATTATGTAACCTATTGTCAATTGTTGTCTTTTATTGTAGCTTGCGTTCAACAGTGAGGAGCGCACATGGCAAGCATAGAAAAAAGAATACACGGTGAGAGTATTACCTACAGGGTAAAAGTGCGTTTGAAGGGACACCCATTGCAGACAGCAACCTTTGAACGGATCACAGATGCAAAGAACTGGGCGAAGATAACCGAAGGCGCGATTAAGGATGGGCGACACTTCCGTAACACGGAAGCAAAGAAGCGCACGCTGGGCGAACTGATTGACCGCTATGTGAAAGATATTCTGCCAACAAAGCCGAAGAGCGAAAAGAAGCTGCGCTTGCAACTGGGATGGTGGAAGCAGGAATTGGGGAGTTATTTTCTTGTTGATATTACCCCCGCGCTGATAGGCGAAAAGCGTGACCAGTTATTAGGCGAAACCACGCGCTTTAAAAAGAAGCGCAGCAATGCAACGGTGGTGCGTTATCTCGCCGCGTTATCTCATGTGCTGAGTGTTGCTGTGAAAGAATTGGGCTGGTTAGACGATACGCCTATGCGGAAGGTGCGGAAGCCGAAAGAATCACGGGGGCGTGTGCGCTTCCTTTCCGAAATAGAGCGCAAAGCGTTATTAGAAGCGTGCAAGCAATCCGAAAACGCGCACCTATACACCATTGTGGTGCTGGCACTTAGTACAGGTATGCGGAAGGGCGAGATAATGAATCTGCGCTGGGATGATGTGAACCTGAAAGAGGGCTATATCATCCTGCATGAAACAAAGAATGGTGAACGCCGCCGTGTGCCACTGGCAAGCCACGCGTTAGAGTGCATCAAGGCAATGGATAAGGTGCGGCGCATTGATACGCCCCTGCTATTCCCAAGCGAAAGAAAGAGCGTGCAAAGCTATTTTTGGAAGCGTTGGTTGAAGGCGATAAAAGAAGCAGGGATTGAGGATTTCCGCTTCCATGATTTACGCCACACCACCGCAAGCTACCTTGCCATGAACGGTGCAAGCATTGCCGAAATTGCAGAAGTACTAGGGCATAAAACCCTGCAAATGGTAAAACGCTACAGCCACCTTTCTGAAGGACATACCAGCAAAGTGGTGGAGAGCATGAATCGGAGGATATTTGGATGAGGGGCTTTCACACATTAAAGCCTGACTATGATAAGTGGGCAAGCACTCCCACTTGGACAGTAGAGGAGACTTGTCTGTTGATTAGAGGCATAGAGCCTTCATTATTGGACATAAAGTTGCTTTCTTCAGTGCTTTGCAAGGGCAATGACTTTGAAGAAGACCTTGAAATAAATGAGAAATTGATAAGTCATTTAGCAAGGCAGGACAAAAAAATTGAATGCGGTCTTATGGATCATGTGGATAGGTGGGGTCTATTACTAAACCTGAGAAACATTTATTATTACTTTGCAGCAAATCTTGGCGCGGGGGAATACAATCATGATGAGCGTACAGAAAATGGTCATCTTCCGCCAGATATTGTCTATCAAGCTGCTTTTGATGAAAGCGGCATTTTCAAGCATGACTTTTTTAAGGATCACCTCAAACAGATAGGCTTTAAATTTCGGTACTCTGAGCGAAGTAACATGTTTTGTTTTTTTAAGCTTTTTTCCAAGCGTGAGGTTTGGAGCCAAGAGCAAGCTATTAGGCTAATAATGTGTAAGAATCCAGTGGCGGTAGACAGATATGATTTTGATGAAGTGGACTATACAGTTTTGGATGAGGCAATTAATACCGCAATAGCTGTAAAAAAACTAATTCCTATTAACCCCAATTTAGAAGACATTTATCGTATAGAGGAAGAAAAAGTTTTAGAGTACTTTTTTGATCCCAAAGTTATAATCAACTGGGCATTAGAAAAGGACTTCAAGCCCCATGATCAGTTACTAGAAATGATGGGAATTAAAGAGACTCCTAAATCAGAAAAGACTAAGTGTCATGCCAATACAAAAACAGCCAATAATGAGACTCTTTGTACAAGATGGCTATCTGAAGAGGTAGAAAAATATGATTTTCCACCAAAACCAAAAAAAAGCATTTATGATAATGATTATTATACCGAAGCAAAAACTCGATTTCCAGGGTTAGGAAAAAATCAATTCATACGCGCTTGGTCAAATGCCACCAAAGGTAAGCCTAACTGGCGTAAAGCAGGTCAAAAATATTAATTCCCAAATTAATCGACTCGGTGAATCAATTCGGATGAATTGAACTGGTGCCATTACTTGTCTGGCGTTTTATCTCAAAATCTTGTTGTTAAAAAAGCGGCAGAACATTGCCGTTTTCAACAATAACGAGGAGAAGCCAATGAACAAGTTAGACTCAAAACAATACCTCACAGTAAAACAACTATCCGAAAAGTATCCAGCATTCCCTGCATCAGGTATTAGGCATTTAATTTTCCATGCCAAAGCTAAGAACTTTGAAAACTGTTTAATAAGGGTGGGTAAGAAAGTGCTCGTGGATTCGGAAAAGTTTTCTGCATGGATTGAAAGCCACCGCAACGCCACCCAACAAGGTGCGTAGCAATTCAACGCTTGCGGCTGGGCAGCCTTGTAACTTCCAACCGCAAGCACTCCCCACATTACAAATGAAAGGAAGCATTATCATGCTAACCAATAACCTTGCCCTTCAACGGGAGGTGATGAGTATGCTTTATAAAACAAACTTTAATCGTGCGGCTCTGAATTTAATCAAGGAGCATGGGGATAGTGCAGAATGGTACGCCGAAGAACAATTCGAGAAAAACTGTGAGGCTGGCGAGTTGAAAGAGGCTGGGTGGTGGATGCACATGATGCAGTCACTGGAAGAAATACTCGATGCACAAGCAAGCACGAAAAAGGTTGTGGCAATGCCTAAGGGCTATGATGATGACGATCTTATTGCATGGCTTAAAGCGCACCATATTCATGCGGAGATTCCGCCACGAGACAATCGCAAAAATAAGCGATATTATGACAAAACAGTGTATGCCTGGCGAAGACGCATTGAAAATA
>CAIJLX010000104.1 GCA_903821695.1 uncultured Alphaproteobacteria bacterium
CATTGAAAATATGTTCCAGAAAATCAAGGAAAATAGACGGCTTGCACTAAGGGTCGACAAACTCGATTCCACTTTCATGGCATTCCTTGCCCTTGCCTTTATCAAACTTGAGGTTTGTTAACAGTGCCTATACTGCCTAATAACCACAAAGATTTTTTAGAAACTGGCTGTGACTGTAAATGACTATTGGAAAGTGTCTCTCGCAAATAAGTGAAATACGAAATCATTTGCGTGTCGGTACAACATATTTGGGAAGATTATATTCAATATTTTCCTGCCGAAGTTGCTCTAGCCGTTTGTTAATTGCGGCGACGTTTGCCTTGTGGAAAGCTGTGGCGGGTTTCTTCTCGAGAATTAACCATGGGTCGTCCCAATAGGTGACAGTCCATTCGTTGCTATCTAAAAGCGATTTGATGGTGCCGGTTTGGGTTAGGAAGGCTTCCGCAACGGCTGGCCCACCTGGGCGACGAACGGGTTGGGTGAGGCGGTATAAGGCCATATTGGCGCGTTCTGTTTCCAGAGGGGGGAAGAAAGAGGCGCGGCTGCTAAAGAAAGTGACGGCGCCTGGTAAGCCGGTCAGCTTGGCATCATCAGGGATGACACTATATAATTTCTTGAATTTTGGCTCGAGCGCCCAACTTAAGCCACTGGGTGGCTGCATTTGCACCAATTTCCACGCCATTTCGATGCGCTTTTCGGCATAGTAACCGACTCTCAACAAGATGAAGATGGCGATGACTAAATTCAGATAACGCAGTTTAAATAACCGAGTCAGAAGTAGGCTAGTCACGGCGCAAGAAATGGTGATGCCGGGAAGGATGGTAGAGGAGTGATAAAAAGTAAGATCGCGCGGGGCTTCGCTCCAGGAAAGAGTATTTGCCGCCAAATCGCCGATCGCAGAAAGCAGAAAGATGGGTGAGAGAAGCGAGAGCCAGAAGGTTGGGAAAAAGAGATAGGTCAGATAATTTATAACGCCGGGCGAGGTGAGGATATAAAGCCCCATACCGAGATTGTCGGGCCAGGGCAGCTTCATCCAGCCATAGCGGTTTACGGTGTATATTTTCTGCTTCGTCGTCAGTGCAGTGAAATCGGGCATCATGGCATTGCCGGTGTTAAAGGCAGGCATAAATACGGTCATCACCAAGACAAAGTAGATGAAGCCGCACAGGCTCACCAGCAGCCCACGCTTCCATTCTTTATGATACCAAGCCCAGAGAATGCCAAAGCCCGCCACATCGACGCCGAAATGTTCTTTGCAGAGCGCAAGGCAGATCATCGAACCTACAAAGATGTGGAAGCGTTTATAAACAAGAGCCCAGAAGCCAAGCGCAATTAACGGTACGGCAAAAGTGTGGTCCTGAAAGCTAAAGGAAGCAGCAGTTAATGTTATTGGGTTGAATAAAAATATCGCGGTCCACATAAGCGGAATAGCATCATCTTTAAACCATGCGCGGATAGTATAAAAAATTGGCACTGCAGCTAAGGCAAAACTACAGACATGTATAACACCCAGAAATTCCGGCGCGTAATTAAACTGCCGATAAAACGGTGCGAGAATAAACTGAAAAAGAGAAAAGTGAAAACCTAGCCAGTGTTGATTTTCTAAAAATGGATAACTGCTGGTAGTGATGGGTGCTTGACCATTAGCCACCGCCCATAAAATTTGGCTGAAAGTGCCAAGGTCATTTACCGTAAAATGAAAAATCCACAACCGCATCAACTGGAACGGCAACACCAGGCCGATAAAGGCGATTAGTATGCCACCTAAAATCCACGCTGTTTTTTTGGAAGTAGGGCGAGGCGTAACCGGTAGCGTATCTCGCAAATAGGTAAAATAAGAGATCATGAATAGCGCCAAACTATCATCGAATAATTAGGTGAGCAAGCCGGTTTAGCGGTTCTGCAAATAGGGGAGATTATACTTCAGGTTCTCTTCTTGAAGCTGCTCAAGCCGCTGCTTAGGCACTGTTAACAAACCTCAAGTTTGATAAAGGCAAGGGCAAGGAATGCCATGAAAGTGGAATCGAGTTTGTCGACCCTTAGTGCAAGCCGTCTATTTTCCTTGATTTTCTGGAACATATTTTCAATGCGTCTTCGCCA
>CAIJLX010000105.1 GCA_903821695.1 uncultured Alphaproteobacteria bacterium
TAAGCGCTTGTTCATGGCAAAAATCTCCCTTTCGCCATAACCTATATCATAAAAATACAGGTTTGTTAACAGTGCCTAAATAGATGGGTTACCATGAGTATTATCAAAAAAGACCGAATTATTGTCATCGGCCAAGAGGACGATCCTCTAGTTATGGGGTACATATTGGATATCAAACTTGGATTCCGTGATCGGTTTGATGTCGATGCCATTCCTTATTTGCGACCGACCGAGAATAACCCATCGCAGCCCAGTGAGCTTTTAATGAAAATGCATCGTCAGCGGGCAGCATCCTTAGTAATTTTATTCGATACTTCTTCATCAGAGGAAGCATATGAAATAATGAAACCGGATCTTCTTAAAAGCATAAATATAAATATTGGTGAAGAGGTAGATAAACTTATGCAGGAAGTACCTTCCGATACTACTCTCGAAGCACATACCGGAGATCCTATAAGAGATTCGATTATTCAAGAGAGTTTTACGAATGTATTTGAAACCGGTCGAAAAAAAGTTCGAGACGATCTAACGGAACAATTTGAGAAAAAAAGAGAAGCGGCGATGGGACATCTCCTAGATAATGTCCCGTGTACAGAAGGGGAAAGAGTGATTACAGAAATGCGCCGCTCGGGAAGTCTTCAGGATGTACCCTTACTCGTAATCGGCCTTGATCCATCACGAAAAGAAACTTTTGCAAAACTTGGTGGCCAAAACACTCTCATATTTACCTCAAGCGATTTCTTTGTTAACAAGCGCTTGAGAGATCTTTTTGTAGAAACAAAACCATTTATAGAACAATCCACTTCACGTAAAAAATAAGCTTCGGCTTGTAGCAAAATCACAGATCATTTAAAGCTTAAGCCATGAATAATGGCTGCCACAACATCCCCATCGACCAGCCCTTCCTAACCACGCTGGCGCAGGGGATGTTAAAACGCTGGAGCGATCCATTAGCGCTAGCGAAGGTAGAAGTATTACTACCAAATCGCCGCAGTTGCCGAGAATTCGCAGAAATTTTGCTGCAAGAAAGCGGAAAGCAATCACTGCTCCTGCCACGCATCCACGCAATTGGCGACGCAGAGGAAGAAGAAATTTCAGCAGTACTTTCCACTCCACGACGATTGTTATTGTTGGCAGAAAAAGTAGCAGGTTATTTTAAAAATATGCCACGTGCCGCAGCATTTGTTTGGGCAGAAAAACTCGCAGCCTTGCAAGATGAGTGTGAGCGTTATGCAGTTTCACTTGAAGCACTACGAGATTTTTTCCCAGAAGATGTAGCACTGCACCGCGAAACGTTATTGTCACTGCTCGCACTCGCCGCAGAGGAAAAAAATACATCTGAAATAATGCGCAATCAACTTTTACGCAAAAAAGCAGAAACACTACGAACCGCAACGCATCCCGTTATCGCTGCTGGTTCTTTGGGAACCATCCCTGCAACGGCGGATTTATTGCGAGCGATTTCACAATTGCCGCAAGGCTTCGTGGTGCTGCCTGGTTTTGATCCAGAATGCGAATCTGCACCGCCAACCCATCCACAATATTATTTACAGCAATTGGTGAAGCATCTCAAAACGACAGTGCAGCCTTGGCAAACTGGAGCATCCGAAATAACAGCATTTTGCCGCCATTGGATGCAGCCAGATTTTAAACCACAGCAAATAACGCCGCCGAATATTATTGGCCTAGTGCAAGCCGATACGGATTTTGAGGAAGCGGAAGCGATCGCCATTGCACTTCGTGAAACGTTGGATAACCCAGATAAAACCGCCATCCTCGTCACGCCCGATCGGCGATTGGCACGGCAGGTTTCGGCGTTGCTGAAAAAATGGGATGTGACGGTGGATGATTCCGCCGGCTCTGCGCTTTCGCACACACCACTCGGCAGTATTTTATTGTTAATTTTAGATGCTGCCTCAGCGCCACAATCACCACTCGCGTTGTTGCCGTTGCTCAAACATCCGCTCTGCCAATTTAGCCGGCAAGAGGCACAAGAGTTGGAGTTACAATTCTTCCGCCGTCAACGAAAACCGCGTGGTGAGTTTTATGATAACATTCAGGCCGCACTCAAGCCGCTCGCCGAATTACTTTCGCTGCCGCATATCACGCTCAAACAAATTCTTGAGATACATATAAAGTTATTGGCAGACTTTTCTGGCAACCCACTTCGTCCGGAATCGCCGCAGTTGGAATCGGCGTTTGCTGAGTTAATCACGGCAGCGGAAGGGATTACGATTGCTGCTCCGGAATATCCGAATTTATTCCGCCAACTTTTTGCGCATTATACTTATCGCCCGGCGTTCGGCACACATCCACGCCTATCGATTTTAAGCCCGATTGAGGCGCGGTTGATTACCGCAGATCGGGTGATTATCGCCAGTTTGAATGATAATGCTTGGCCGGGTAGAGCTTCCGAAGATTGGTTGGGCAAACGCTTGCGCACGCAGCTTGGTCTGCCGCAACATGCAGATGCGATTGGGCATGCGGCGCATGATTTTTGTCAGTTGCTCGGCGCGAAGGAAGTTATTCTTACGCGCGCGCGTTATATGCAAGGTACGCCGCAGAATCCGCATCCATGGTTAATTCGTCTGCAAGCATTTTATACGCCTCGCACGACGCCTTATTTGGATTGGTTGGCGCAGCCAGTGGAACCATCAGCGCCATTGCAGCGGCCTGCCCCATGCCCGCCGTTAGAGGCTCGGCCTAAGAGTTTGAGTGCAACCGATATCCGCGATTTGATGCAGCAGCCTTATCGCTATTATGCCAAGAAAATCTTGCGCCTTTCGCCGTTGGAACCTCTGCGCAATGATACTGCAGATAAAGATATCGGCAGCGCAATGCATCGTGCGTTTGAGGCCTATGTGATCAGTATGCCCTGGCCACAGCCGCAGCGGGCGCTTAGCAAATTATTAGAGGATTTTATTAAACCGGCATTGGCACATCCGGCCGAATGGATTTTGTGGCAGGCGCGGATTCCGCTCATCGCCGCGCAGTTTATCGCGTGGGATGAGGCGGAGCGAATGAAGTATCCGCATATTCATGCAGAGCAAACGGGCACAGCCGAAATCAATATCGTGCAAACCCTGTCGCTGCATGCGAAAGCGGACCGGATTGCGGTGAACGATGCGGGTGACGCAATTATTACAGATTATAAGACTGGCGCGGTTCCAATTGATCGTGATGTGACGCGTGGACGTGAGCCGCAATTATGGGTCGAGAAATGGATTCTGGAAAAGGGCGGATATAATACCGCGCTTGCCACTTCCTCCGCGCCCCATTGTGTTGCGCTGCAATATTGGAAAATTCATAGCAGTGAAAACCGGGCCGAAATCGCCGAGGCACCTGTGATAAATATGGAACTTCTGGACAGCGAAATTCGCGGATTGCTACAGCTGTTTTATATTGCGAATCTGCCCTTTTTGGCTATCCCATTGGATTATAGGAATAATCAAGATCCGTACCTACATTTGATCCGAATGGAGGAAGCCTTCTTTAGGTAAAAAATACTAGACACAGTCTTAACTTTTGTGGAAGAGTGCCCGGGCTTCGACTTGTATATAACCACATTTAATCAAGGAGCCTATATGAACACGAACCAACCACAAATCGCACGCCCAACTGCAGCAGCTTCTGCTGAGCCATCTGCGTCTAACCCAAATGCACAAAGCAAACCTGCTATTGTTGCAGCACCAAAACCACAAGCAGCTGCACCAAAGCCAACCGTTCAAAACATCGTAAAAGCCGCTGCTCCTTCTAAAAAAGCAGTGAAAAAAGCGGTGAAGAAAGCAACCGCACCTGCGAAAAAAGCAGTTGCTGCTGTTAAACAAGTTGCTGCGAAACAAGCTTCGTTTGCAAACGCAAACAGCAAAGCGGCTTCTTCCGCTGCAAGCCACGCAACTGGCGCGATCAATAACATTGCAAGCAAAGCTTCTGAAGGCTTGAATGAAGCAATAACTGCTAGCAAACAAAACGTAGAAGCGGCAATCGCATGTGGCAATAATGCTGTATCGATTTCCAAATCCATCACCGCTGAGCTCAACAAACTGGCAACCCAAGCCATCGCGCAAAACACACAAGCTGTACAAAAATTCCTTTCTTGCCGCACTGCAAGCGACCTGGTGAACCTCACCAACAGCCTGCTACGCTCACAAGCGGATTCGGCTTACAACAGCAGCCTGAAACTGGCAGAACTCGCCGCTCAATTCACCCGCGTAGGTGAGCCATTGAACGCCCGCGTTGCAAGTGCTACCTCCGCATTGACCAAAAAATTCGGCAAATAATATTCGCCGAATACAAAAGAAAAACCCGCCCCTAACCGGGCGGGTTTTTTTATGCTCATTCTAACTCAGCGTTGTGGAACCTTATCACGTGGCTTCTCTTTCACCACATTTTGTGGACGCATTGCATCGGCTGGCTCCTCTGCCGCACTGCGAATAGTCTCGCCCAGTTGCTTTGCAGTCTGCTGCACATTTACAGGCTGCAAAGCACTTATCGGCTCTTCCGCATTTTTTCTCTCTACCGGCGGACCATAAGTCTCATTGAGGAAAACCTTGTCAAATTTGCCCAATTCGTAGGTAGCATTTTTATCTTTAGATTGGCGAGTATTAGGCACCGTTAACAAACCTCAAGTTTGATAAAGGCAAGGGCAAGGAATGCCATGAAAGTGGAATCGAGTTTGTCGACCCTCAGTGCAAGCCGTCTATTTTCCTTGATTTTCTGGAACATATTTTCAATGCGTCTTCGCCAGGCATACA
>CAIJLX010000106.1 GCA_903821695.1 uncultured Alphaproteobacteria bacterium
ATTTATCAGAAAGGAGGTAATAAACATGCAAATTTTACGTTTGAAAGAAGTGATAAAGCGCACGGGTTTAAGCCGCTCTACCATTTATCACCTCATCAGTGAAGGACAGTTCCCATCACCAACTCGTCTTACAAAGCGGTGTATTGGATGGGCAGAAGATGTCATTCACGACTGGATCGTGAAGCGACTGGAAGCTGCTGCCCGATAGCTTACTAAGGGGTTTCGTGGTCTGGTCACACTGGCGGCACGAAGCCCGATAAGAACCCCTCTACCGTGAGGCTCATGCAAAGAGGGGGCGGCAGGATGTAAGGTTGAGGCCGTGCATGACGACATCGCTATGGGATGGACGTAAAGCAGCAACCGACGCTGGGCACCATACTGTCCCAGCGGCCTGAAACGGCGGGTGACGGCGGGGAGCTGTAATCTGACCATGTAGGGTTCGTCCCAGCTTCCCTAAAAAACAGGGAGGCTGGGTCGGACTATGCCCTCTCAGCAAGTTCAAGCAAAGAGCCGTTTTAGGAGAGAAAAGGGTAAAAGTGCGGTTGTTCGATGTCAAATTATGAAGGAAATGAACGAATAGCGGAATATGGCAAAGCAACGCGCTTTGGTGCGGGTATGAGTTGCCCGCGCACGGCACAACAGAAAGCATCTCGCCCATGGGAAATAAAAAATGCCCTTCGAGCTATAATGATTGCAGAATTTGACATAAATGAACCCTTAACATTCACTCGGTTACTTCGCGTTTTTGGAGATGAGACCAAGCAACTAACTGGAGCACAAATTCTTGCTGCAAAACTTACCTTCGACGCTTTGGATAATTGGTATGCGATGGATCGGCTGATATGGCGGCTGGAGGGCAAGCCATGATTTTAGTTCCCTTGTTCTATTTCTCCACCTGCACGGGTTGCCATAGCGCGTAGGACTTTGGCATCCGCATTCTGGCTGATGGTCGTAACGCTACCATCCGCCTTTGCCGCAATCACGCTATGACCGCGATATGACCCTGCATGTATTATTTGTGACCAAGTATCCGCACCTGTTGTCGCAATCTGTCCTGATACGCTAATATAGGCTGCACCATAAAACGGCGACCAATAGCGACGCACCTCATCGGCGGGGATGGGGTAAGGATTGGGTATAGGGATTTGTGTATCAATGCTGCCTTCAATAAACATCAAGGTATTGGAAGTGCCATCTGTAAAACTGGCGATACGCGTTGGTTGGTTATGAGGCTCAACGGGCATCGCGCCATTCATTGCCGCCTGCGGATTGACAAAGAAATGGGGGGATGGACTTGTTATGTCGGGTGCAACATCCCCTACCACCGCTAAAAAAGATGTGCCGCCTGCTTTGTTGGGGTGTAGCAATGGTAATTTCGCATCATAGGTTTCCTGTGTTTGGAAATAGGGTGTGTGGTATGTGTCATAAGGAGTATTGGCTTCCATAAAAGGACGCAGATTAACAGGCCATGCAACATTTTCTTGGTGTTCGCCTGCATGCGCCGCGCCTTCTTTTGCTATAGATTCACCAAAAGCTGGGGCAAAATGCCCATGCGTATCATGAAACATTTGTTGTGCCTGTGATAACTGGCGCAGACTATTTTGCATTTGTGTTTTATGCGCTGATTCACGCGCAGATTGCACCGCTGGTATAGTTAATGCCAATAAAACGCCAATAATAGCAGTAGTGGTCAACAGCTCTACCAATGTCCAACCGCCGCGTGCGTGCTGCTGCACATGATGCGCTTCATTGCTCAATACATTGTCATAGGAATTTCGCTGCATACTATCTACCTCCGCGCCCTTGTGGTTTGCTGTGTGCAGTGGGGTGATCGCCCCCCACCTGATGCCACCAACCTGTTTTTGATTTATCTAAATGCGTCGCTTCGGTGAGCTTATAAGAAAGATAATCTTCCAGAGAAGTGGGTTTATATCCTCCACGCGTTTTTGCTTCTCCTGCTGCATATTCGCTGCCCCAGCGTTTAATATCTTCGCCATAGAGCCGAATCACTTCTGCCTTTAAGTCTTCGGCAGTTCTGAGTCTTTTGCTGCCATCGGCAGAGGGCTTAAACTCGGATGTATTTTGTTCCCAAAAGCGATTCATCAGCCCGCCTAACACCTCCATCGTGTCAGGTTGTTTTGGTGTATCTACTGGGGCAACAATAGCTGGTGGCGTTGGTTTTTCCTCATTCCTACCTTGATGATAAAGCAATGTTCCAAGCCCTGTTGCCACAGTTGCTGCTACTGCTGCCAATGCTTTTCTCCAACCCCAACGGTTTTCTTGGGGTGGCAGGTCGACGGGCTTACGCGTTTCTTCCTTTATCGGTTGCGGCTTTGGTTTTTCTATGGGTGGTGGCTGTGGTGCCTCCACCTCTTTGCCATATTCCTTAAAACGCGGATAGTTTTCTTCCAGAAGTTGCAGAGATTTATACACGCGTGCCAGTGCTTTTTTATCATCACCACTAATGCTGATACGGTAATGCCACCCCTCTTTCAGGCCTTTATCAGAGCTAGCACCCACGTGAAATTTCAGTGCACCACTATCGTGTTCCTGCCGCAATGCCTGTGATTGCAACACCGCATGGGCGAAGCGGTCGGCAGTATGAATCACAATTTCACCTGTTTCAGGATTGCGACGGAATTTTATGTGTGATTCTTTTTCTTCACCGGTGCTGAAAGAATGAAGGATGCGCTCTGGCGTGCGGCGCAGATATTCCTGCCGCTCCTGTTTCGCCTGTGAAATGGTTTGCTTCAACTCGGCAGAATCGAGCGAACCGGAGGCGATGGCCTGCCGCAACTGGTTTAGCAGCTCTTCTTTTTCCATCTTTATGCCGCTTTGCTTTGCGCGGCTGACCAAATGGGGAATGGATCCGGCAACTGCGCCCATGCTTTCGGACCTTGCGCGAAGGTGGAAGGATTCAGTAGGCAGGCATCCAGTTCTTTACGTATTGCCGCTTCGTCCATGCCGCAACCGATGAACACGAGTTCCTGACGGCGATCGCCGTAAGGTTCCTGCCATATCTTATCGATGAAACTGCGCCATTCCGTATCGTTAGACCATTGGTCTTTGGGGATATTCGCCCACCATCTGCCGGCGGCTTCATGTTTCATTTGGGAACCGGCAATCGCCATCGTGCCCACCCAATCCATGCGGCTGGCCAGCCAGAAGAAACCTTTTGCGCGGATGAGGCCGGGGAAGGATTGTTGCAGGAATCCGTAAAACTTCGCCGGATGAAACGGCTTGTTGATGCGATAGGCAAAACTGCTGATGCCATATTCTTCGGTTTCAGGCGTATGCAAACCATACAGCAGCTTTGCCCAACCCGGCATATCTTCCAGCGTCGCCAAATCAAAAAGCCCCGTGTTTAATATCGCGCGTGGGTCAATCTGCCCCAGCGTTGCATGAATAATCCGCGCCTCTGGGTTTAATGCCTTCACAATCGCGTTCACCAACGTCAACTCGTCTGGTGTCACGCGATCCACCTTATTGATGATAATCACATTCGCGCATTCCATCTGCTCGGTGAGTAAATCCACCAGCGTGCGCGTATCATCTTCGCCAAGCGATTGCCCCTTATCTTTCAAAAACGCATTCGAACCATAATCATGCAGCAAACTTGCCGCATCCACTACCGTCACTAGCGTGTTGAGTTCCGCCACATCCGCAAGGCTCTCACCCGATTCCTCCGTGAATGTAAACGTGTGCGCCACAGGCATGGGTTCGGAAATGCCAGTCGATTCAATCAGCAAATAATCAAACCGATTTTCCGCCGCCAGTCGCTTTACTTCTTGGAGCAAATCATCACGCAGCGTACAGCAAATGCAGCCATTGCTCATCTCAACCAATTTTTCTTCCGTACGGCTTAGATTCGCCCCGCCCGCACGCACCAGCGACGCATCAATATTCACCTCGCTCATATCATTGACTATCACCGCAACCCGAAGTCCTTGGCGGTTGTTGAGTACATGATTCAAGACTGTCGTTTTCCCCGCCCCTAAGAAGCCAGAAAGAACAGTGACAGGAAGTTTTTTCATAATGTTTCCTTTATTGTTTTTTAGAAAGTGTGAAGGTAATGGGTACGATAATGGGATAATCGACTACTTCCGTACCTTGTCGTGCTGGGATAAAACGCCATTGTTGCACCGCTTTTAATGCCGCCTCATCCAACGGACTGAAACCACTGGAATGATGAATGGTAATACCTCCTGCTTGACCAGAAGCAGTGACCACCACACGCAGTAGCACTGTGCCTTCTTGCAGCATCCTGCGGGCGGATGTGGGATAGGCTGGCGGCTGATTATTCAGCACTTCCACATTAAAGCGCGGCTCAATCACAGCGGAGTTTTTACTACTTTCCACTAGCTTTTCTTTCGGTGTTTCTTCTGGATTTAGTTTTTCGGCAACTGCTGTTTTTTGGACAGATTGCTCTTGCTTCTGCATTACTTTGATAGGGCTTGCAGCCGCTGTTTTTTGCATCGGTAAAGGCGTTTTAAATTCTGGTTTAGGAGGGGAAGGCACTTCCATAGAAGCAACGGAAATCAATGTTGCCTCTATGGGAATTTCAGGAAGCGCATCAGGCTTTAATGCCACATGCATGAGAAGCCACCCTAGTAACAGATGGAGTAGGAATGCGGCTGCAAAAGAGAGATGCCGCGCATGATTAGAAGCTACTTCTAACACCGACCATCACCGCACGTCCTGCAAGCGGCGCAACATCTTTCAAGAACGAAACATGGTTGCGTGCTTCTTCATCGAGCAGGTTGGTGGCTTTCAGATAGAGCGTTGAACCCACAGCACCAGTATCGAGTGTGTAATCAAGCCCTGCGTTCAACATGGTATAGCCATTGGTCGGCAGCTCAAATTCTGCCACACGCTTCTGATTAAAGTTATAATCTGCGTCTAAGCGTGCGCCAATTTGGCTATAGTGATAGATGGCACTGCCGCCCACTCTGAGTGGTGCAATACGCGGTAATGGCTCTTTGGTATTTCGGTCACGCGCTTCCACATAATCGCCGCGCACTTCAAACGCCAGTTTTTGCTGATTCGCTTCATAGACTGTAAAGCCCGTTTTTGCTTCAATACCATAAAATTCTGCGGGCAAATTGGTATAGGAATAAATGGGCAAACCGAATGTTGGATCAACAGCACCGCCTGCAACCGCAGTAATGAAATCATGGAAGCGGTTATAGAAGAAATTCACTTCACCCGTGACATCTCCCAGCTCTTTGCGGAAAGACAAATCGACACCTTCTGATTTTTGAACCTTCAAATTCTTATCGCCCACTTCAAAGGCATCGGTTGCCAGATGCGGACCGTTTGCATAGAGTTCTTGTGCATTGGGTGCGCGTTGGGTGTAAGAGCCTGAAAGCGCAATCGCATAAGCAGGAGCAGGACGATATACAAAACCAAGAGAGCTACTGCCCGTAAAATCGTTGCGTGAAGACCCTGCTCCGAAGGCGATATTATCTTCTGCTTCTACGGTTTGATAATCCAATCTTCCGCCCATTTGTAAGCGTACTTTCCCCAGCGGCACTTCTTCAAAAATGAATCCAGAGTTGGTGCGTGTTAATGTCGGCGGCAGGAAGGCTTCCTCGCCGAGTGCAGAAAACTCATTGGCTTGGGATTGAAAACCGATTGCACCTTCAAACAAACCAAATTTGTCATGCAACACCTCAACACGGCTATCATAGCCACGATTTTTGAAAGTAGTACCTGCTTCGTCGCCTTCAAATTCGGTGTGGTCATAATCAGAAAGCCCTAATTTATAATTTACGGCTTTGACGTGGTTGATTGGCTCATCAAACGCGCCTGCGAAATCTAAACGCTGTTGCTGCATACCGATTGTAACATCTGGCTCTGCGACTGTGCCATAATCGGTCGTGTAATCGGTGACTGCCACTCCGAAATAACCACCATCGAAGAATTTGGAAGCACCCACTGTGCCGCCCCTGCTATCGCTCTGGCTATTGGGCAGTTTATTTTTTGCTTCTTCTTCGCCCGCGGGCAATGGGTCTGCGTTGCGAAGTGCTTCGGATCGTGCGAAGCTCGGAATCTGCAAATCATCGGTGATGCGACGGAATCCATTCACATGCCATGCTACATCGCCCGCGCCACCTTCAAGCAGCAGCGCACCCGAACGCCCCCTATCGGCAGAGTTATAACTCCCATCCACCGTACCCGTAATTTTTTCAGGAATACGTTGATCGGGAATCCGGTTATCAATCACATTCACCACGCCGCCGACCGCCTTTGGTCCATATAACAATGCAGCAGGTCCACGCACCACCTCAATACGCTCTACAGAAAGCGGCTCAATACTAGGATTATGGTCAATACTGGTTGCAGATGCGTCAAGATTCGTCAGACCGTTTTGTAGCACCTGAATCTGATCTCCATCCAAACCACGAATTACAGGACGGCTGGAATTTGGACCATAATAAGTAGAGCGTATGCCAAGCTCCTGCGATAAGGTTTCACCCAGAGTCGGTTGCAATATTTCGCGCAGGCTGTCGCCTGAAAGCACCGTCACAGGCTGGGTTAATTCTTCTGCCGAACGCCCCAGTGGGTTAGCAGTTACCACAATTTCTTTGAGTATGGTCGGTGCATCTTCCGCCAGCAAAGGTGTTGCAGAAAGAGTAGAAAACAAAGCCAATAGCGCAAGATGTTCACGACGCATAGAATTCTCCAGAGGATTAAATGATAATCAATTATCAAGTTGAAATATGCTTGCAGAGCAGCTTTGTCAACCCTATTGATAACAAGCTATCAAATAAATCGAGTCTACTAAATAATGCTAAAACTATCTGCTTTAACGCTGGGGTATAACCAGCAAGCACTCGTAAAAATCAAGGATTTCAGCCTGAAACAGGGTGAAGAATGCCTGATTACTGGTGCATCGGGTAGTGGGAAAACCACGTTGCTATATACGATTGCTGGGCTTCTGCCGCCTGTATCAGGCTCCATTTTTGTGGGCAATACTGAGATACAGAGCTTGAATGAGTCCGCGCGGGATCAATTTCGTGGCAAGCATATCGGCATTATTTTTCAGACATTGCATCTGGTAAAATCGCTCACCGTTTTAGAGAATATATTGCTGAGCAGCTATCTCATCAACCAGCCGCAGCAACAGGAACGCGCAATCGCTGTTTTGGAAAAATTGGGCATTGTAGAAAAACGCAATTTGCTGCCGAGTGATTTGAGTCAGGGTCAGCAGCAGCGTGTGGCGATTGCGCGTGCGGTGTTTAACAAGCCCTCGCTCATTCTTGCCGATGAACCCACCGCAAGCCTTGATGATATAGCGGCGGAAAATACCATTACGCTGTTGAAACAAGTCGCAGCAGAACATAAAGTAACGCTCGTTATCGCAACACATGATGCCCGCGTGAAAGCGCAGTTCAAAAAGGTGATTGCGTTATGAACATACTCACCCTCAGCCTTGCGAACTTAAAATTCCGTGCGCTTAACAGCCTGTTTCACATTATTGTGCTGGCACTCGGCATCGCCGCGATTATCACCTTACTTCATATCAGCCAGCAATTAGAGCAACGCTTCACCCGTGATCTAAAAGGGATTGATTTAGTCGTGGGTGCGAAGGGCAGCCCCCTGCAACTGATTCTCTCCAGCGTGTTTCATATTGATATACCAACCGGCAATATCCCCATATCCGAAGCGGAAAAGATTGGCAAAAACCCAATGGTGCGCTCCAGTATCCCCATCGCGCTGGGGGATAATGTTCAGGGCTTCCGTATTGTCGGGACAAGCCAAGATTACCCCACACACTATGGCGCAGAACTCGCAGAGGGTGTGTATTGGAATGCAGAAATGCAGGCAGTCTTGGGCAGCGATGTTGCGCGTCGCACTGGTCTAAAAGTGGGTGATACATTCTCTGGGTCGCATGGTCTTACGCAAGGTGGTGAAGCACATTCAGAGTTTCCCTATACCGTGAAGGGTATCTTAAAACAAACTGGTACGGTGATCGATCGCGTGGTGCTGACCGATGTGGAAAGTGTATGGCATATTCACGAACATCATCAGCACCATGAGCATGAAGCGCATGAAGAAGAACATCACCACGCAGAAAACACTAACCGCGAAATTACTGCGTTATTGATTGCCTATAAATCACCCGCAGCCGCTGTCACACTGCCGCGCTTGATTAACCACAACAGCACATTGCAAGCCACAAGCCCTGCATTTGAAACCGCACGTCTTATCAAAATAATGGGCGTTGGCAGTGAAGCAATCACAGTGTTTGCGGGCATATTAATGACTCTTGCCGCACTCGGTTTTTTCGTCACACTCTATACCGCTGTGAATGAGCGGCGTTACGATATCGCGCTGATGCGAAGCCTTGGTGCAACACGGCAAACAATATTTCGCTTCGTGCTGGCAGAAGGTCTAACGCTTGGCATTCTGGGCGTATTTGTTGGTTTTGTGCTGGGGCATATTCTGGCATCAGTCGCGGCAAGCTGGATTGAGCAAATCCATCACATTGCGCTAAACGCGGTCGGTTTCCATCCGCAGGAAGGCTATTTACTGTTGCTGGCAATCGGGGTTAGTATCGTGGCATCGATACTTCCTGCCATCACAGCCTATAGGACAAACATTGCCACTATTCTTTCCAAGGGTATTTAAGCTCACCACATTCCTTGCTGCGCTATTCTTCCTTGCTGCGTTTAAGGTTGAAGAGCAGCCGTTGGTGGAATTATTGCAGCCCGCAGATGAGCGAAAAGCACAAGATGCACTGCCAAAATCACACCACGCACTATGGAATACTTTGACCAAAACCAAGATTCATCTGGATAAAAAACAAGGATTATACAACGCGACATATCCTGATGAAGTGAAGGCGTTGGTCAGCACTGAAATCACTATCAGCGGGTTTATGCTGCCGCTGGAAGCCACAGAAACATTCACCCATTTTCTGCTCTCCAAACGCACACCCACCTGCGCCTTCTGCCCACCGGGTGAACCAAATGAAATCATCGATGTGTGGCTCGAAAAGCCTGTAAAGTGGGATGACAACCTTATCACCATCACCGGCACATTCACCCTCATCAACAACCCCGAATTCGGCATGTTCTTCAAACTGGATAAAGCCAAACTGGATTAGATCACATAAACGCAAAATCGACTGCGGAGAGTGAAGGTGCATTGCCAGTAGGGGCAGATCGCACTGCGGCCTCAGAAGAGCATGGAAGACTCATAAGTGAGTTAATTGGCGAGAAACCATATAAAATCTTCGCTCCTCACATCAAAGTAAGGGGCAATTAGAATTACGAATATCTTGCAAAAGCAATAAGATGGTGGATGGCAAACTCTTTAACAACGCCCTTTATTATTAAAGATTAACCTGATATCCTTTAATAAGGATTTCCCTTATTAAAGGTTCGAGCAATGGCAATTAAGCGAAAATCTGGGACTTATGTGACCTCCTCGACGGTGGGCGAGAAGTTTAAGTCGTTTGTGCCTGAACCGCTACCAATTAAACCTAAGTTGGATTTGAGTGGGTTGCAGCCGCTGATTGATAAAGCACATTTGTCTCTTGGTAAACTGGATGCTGTTGTCTCGGTGCTGCCGGATGTAAATTTGCTGCTCTATTTTTATGTTCGCAAAGAGGCTTTACTTTCTTCACAGATTGAAGGAACGCAATCATCGTTTGATGATGTGTTGCTCTATGAAAACGATGAGAAGCCTAAAACGCCGATTGATGATGTGGAAGAGGTTTCAAACTATGTCGCCGCTTTGCAGTATGGTTTGAAGCAGATTAAAAAGGGGATACCGATCTCGCTGCGGCTGATGAAAGAAACACACGCCATATTGCTCCGCGGAGGTCGTGGCAGCAAAAAGCAGCCTGGTGATTTTCGACGCTCGCAGAATTGGATTGGCGGGACGCGTCCTGGCAACGCAGCGTTTGTACCGCCTCCACCGGAGAAGGTGATGGAGTGCATGGGCAATCTGGAATTGTTCCTCAATGACAAATATGGAAAAACACCCGCACTTCTCAAAGCGGCTATTTCGCATGTACAGTTTGAGACGATCCACCCGTTCCTAGATGGTAATGGGCGGCTTGGCCGGTTGCTGATAACACTTATTCTTTGTGCGGAGGGGCTGATTAGCCAGCCGATCCTCTATTTCAGCTTACATTTCAAAAAGCACCGCAAAACCTATTACGATTTGCTGAATAGCGTGCGGCTTGATGGTCGGTGGGAAGTATGGATCGAGTTTTTCCTTAATGCAGTCATCGAGACTGCGGACGAGGCGATTAAAAGCACTGCACGCATTGGCAAGCTGTTTGAAAAGGATATAGCGAAGATAGAAACGCTTGGGCGTGCAAAGATAACTGCCCAGAAGGTATTCGAGTATTTGCAGAAGAAGCCTATCTGCTCCATTCAGGTTGCCACGGAAGCCCTATCCCTCACCCAGCCTTCCGTTACCAATGCACTTTTGAATCTTCAAAAACTGGGTATAGTGAAAGAAATTTCCGGCAAGAAACGCTCGAGGGTGTTTGTGTATGAAAAATACCTGGAGATTCTGAAAGAGGGTACTTGAAGGACTTCGCTTAAAGGGTACAGAACAGGGTACAAACTGAACCGGCACACCTAAGAATCTTTATATTTCAATATATTGCGAGCCAATTCCAAATCCAGCCCCCGCAACCAAGGCTTTGGCCGGTCGCTCCTCAAAATGGGGTGCTTCTTCAAACAAAACTCAATCACTCGCAACTAAAGCTAACTTACGAATGCTACTGAGGCGGAATCTAGTAAATAACCCTGCCTTTTAACCCCAGTGGCGGGTGCGTCCCGTGTCGAGATGGATAAAATTGGATTGGGGATAGTAACCGACTCCCCCTGCATACATTTTCAATGCAGCTTTATGGAGTAGGGTTAATTTTTTGCCCGGCAGGCAAATATCAATCGCACGGCCTTCCATGTGCAGGCTGTGTTTTGCTACACCGTCGGAGTTGGCATTTAGCATTTGGTTGGTTTTTGGTGAGCGGTAGCCGGAAATAACGTGATACGTGCCTGGGGTTTCTACAAGATGCTGTAGGGCGTGCAGTTGATCAAATAGTGCGGGGTCAATAGCGGTAACATCGCCGGTACGGTAATCACGCAGCAGATGATCCAATTCCTGCAACGCAGCAGGAATATATTTCCCGTTTTCGGAATAGGTAACCTGTAATGCTTCGCTGGTATGCAGGTTATAAAAGGATAATTTTCGTGCCGGTAGTTTTGCCCATGCCAAAGAAGGCATTGCCGCTGTCGCTGCTACGCATAAACCCAATTTTATAAACTGGCGGCGTGAGAGAGATTCCATTGTTCAATTATACCATACCGCACGGCTATATTTCCAGCAGGTTCCCGCCATTAGCGTTTTTCCGAATGATTAAACCCATCCAGGAAGGCTTTTTCGATGCGCTGAAGCAACCCTGAGTTTAAGGGCAGGAGCATGTTTTTCATACTACAAACAAGGCGATGGGTTATGAAAGCGCAGACTATCGCCATTATTAACGTGAGCATCCCGACAGTGAATATGGCTGTGCGGGTGCCAATGCCACATTGGATGAGCGCGAGATACCCAACATATAGCCCTCCCATCAGTAATGCGCCCGACAGTAATCCGGTAATACTGGCAAAAACCACTGTCATCGCTAGTTTCGGTACGCAGCGCGCGTAGAGAAAACTTTCCGACACCATGGCCACTATTTTGCTGATCTCGATCAGCCTATCCATTGCAGCCATATCGTTAACGGCGGCCCAGTAATAAGCCAGCAAGCAGCCCAACACCCGCAGCGATGACGCTGGTTTGCAGCGGGCGTTGCCGAACTTGCTTTATCGCACTAGCCCTGACATCGCGTGCTTCATCGCCTGCCATATCAATTACTTCGCGGAGTTTCTGACCGGCTTTCCGGGCCACCTCCGTAGAAGTGTTACTTTCACTGCAGCAAGCTTCTTCTTTCATAACAGGCATATCATCCTCCTTACTTACTGTGTTGACACTAGCAGACGCAAAAAGGAAGAATTTGACCATGATCAATTTCTTTGCCTGAAAATTATTCTACCAAGAAGGTCTAACAAGGAGGATGTTATGAAATATGTAATGCTTTTTACTGTTTTGGCTTTGAGTACTTCGGCGATCGCGGCGGATAAAAAAACTGCACAGCAGAAAACCTGGACGGATGAATATCAGTATGGCGCGAAAGAAAAAGAGAGTGCGCCGAAAACAGGAAAGCCCTCCGAGGGCGGCGAGTTTGAAGTGGCGCCTAAAGAGTAGTGGGCCTTTTTGTCCTGCCGTGTGCTTTCTTTTCTAGCATCTGGTGCGTGGTGCATTCTTCGGAAATTGAGCACATGCCGCAGACATAATGCTCAATGCGGGCAAGATCGCTAATTTTGACGTGCGTGCCTTCTACGGTAAGGCCGTGCTCTTTGAGCTTCGCCAGTGTACGTGAAAATGTTTCGAGCTCCATACCCAGACGTGAGGCAATCAGCGTTTTGCTATAAGGTAGATCGAAGCCTTTGGGATCGAAATCATACAGCACGCAAAGGCGCTGGAGAAAACATGCCACTAGTTGTGGCGCAGACATCGTCGCCTGATGTTCCGCTTCTACTTCCGCCATATGTGCTTGTGCCGCGATAAGCGAAAGAAGGTTCAGCGCGAATGTGCTGCACTCGCGGGAAGATTGCTTGAGCCACTGCAATGGAAATTCCATCACCTTGACATCGCTTACCGCTTTGCCGTGCGCCCTGTGGTTTCGGCAGGCATCCAGAATTTCACTTTCGCAGAGGGTCTGGCCTGCTTTCAATACATGAATGGTTTTTTCGTCTCCATCCTGATTTTCACGGAAAAGTTGAACATTACCTTCCAAGATCATATAAAAATGAGTTACCGGTTCGCCGTGGAAAAACAGCATTTCTCCACGCGGGAAGGAACGCACACGGCCACCCTTTAGCAGTCCGTCTTTCTCCTGCTCTGTCAAACCCGAAAATAGCTGTAATGTTCTGGTTTCCAGCATAACTGTTCACTATCATGGCCCATGAGCACAGTCAAATTTCTGGCGTTCTCTAATTTTACTGCAATCAAACCGTTTCCTGATATATTGCTTAAATTGAAGTAGCAACGACAGGAGAAAAAATAATGAAAACCAGCACTATTCTCGAAGGAAAGAGGAAGGAGCCTTTGGATTTTGAATATGATTTTTCGTTAAGCCTTGAGGAGAATCTCAGTGCGCAGTTGAATGGAATTCTTAATGCCAAAGAGGAAAAGGCATGCGTGATGGCAACCGATTAAGTTGGAAAATGTCTAAAAGCCGATTTGTTATGACGTTATTATGTGTGTTGTTTCTTGGGGCTTGTAGAAATATGTATTCTTTTAAGCCCTACGACTACAAAAAGGGAGAAATTGCCGCAGTGAAGAAGCAAAAATCCCCCTACTCGCTGGGCTTAAAAGGCAAACGCCTAGTCTTTAAGAAAGAGTTGCCGGTGCTGCATTGACGCGGCCTTCTCACCAATAACAACCGGAATTCCATTTTGCCTTACTAATGCTTCGCCCACCGCTTCCCAGTTTATGCGTGTATTTTCCCCGGCTTTTTTCTGAATGATGTCGCTGATTTCGGGAAGAGGTTGCAACATAGGATGTTGATTTTGAACAATAAAATCGGTTTGAGCCTGGGTCGGGGTGACTTCCAAAAAGAGTTGGTTGCCTTTCCATCCCAATTTGTAGGGCGTATCAATAACCGTAACTTGCGTACCTAGTTCTACCGCTTTGAATAATTGCGCGATATCTTCCGGATATAACCGAACGCAGCCATGGCTGGAGCGTTTACCGACGCTATGCGGACGATTTGTGCCGTGGATCACATAATTCTGCCAACCCAGACTCAGTGCATATTGGCCGAGCGGGTTTTCTGCTCCCGCTGGTATCATTTCGGGCAATTCCGGATCTTCTTCGCGGATGGATGCAGGCGGAACCCATGCCGGGTTCCTTCGTTTTAAAACAATGGAGGTTTCGCCTACAGGCGTCTGCCAGCCCTCTTTGCCAATACCGAGAGGGAAACTCATCACGCTTCCATCTTTCGCAAAATAAAACAGGCGCAGTTCGGAGAGGTTCAGCACGATCCCCTTTCGCGGCTCCGGTAAAAGATGACTGGATGTAATAACCAACTCCGCTCCTTCCTCGAGAGCTTCCCTATCAATATCCGGATTCGCAGCAAGCAACTCAACGATGCCTATATCAAACCGCTGCGCGATGTCGTAGAGATTGTCTTCTTGCGTAACACGATAGGTCGTTACTTCACCAATAACATCACCTTCCGGCACAAATGTTCCCGCCCACACGGAAGGTGAGAGCGCCAGCAGAAGCAAAAGATTTAACCATCGGAAATACATCGGGATTTTCTATTCCATCGCACTCAATATCGGTTTGACTGTAATCAAAGGTAAGATTTAAACGCCAATCTATGTGTAAACTAACCATTCAGGATAAAGTACCCATTATGAATACACAATTAAACTGGCATAGTCTGAGCAATGCGGAGGCATTGAAACACGCCGCCACAACGATGCATGGTCTGCCGCAAAAAGAAGCAGGGAACCGCCTCACACTGCACGGCAATAATAGTTTTACGCCAGGGCGGCGTTATTCACCGCTGCGGCGATTTTTGCTGCAGTTCAATAATACACTGATTTATATATTGCTCGGTTCAGCCATAGTCACCGGCATCATGCAGCATTGGACGGATACGGGTGTCATCTTGTGCGTGGTGTTGATTAATGCGCTGATCGGTTTCGTCCAGGAACATAAGGCGGAAAATGCGCTAGCGGCCATTCGTCAATTACTCTCTCCCCATGCGAATGTGCTGCGTGATGGCAAGCCGCAAATGATAGATGCGGCGTTACTGGTGCCTGGCGATATTGTTCTGCTGACAGCAGGTGATAAAGTGCCAGCCGATATACGGCTTCTCACCGCACATGATTTGCGGATACAGGAATCCATTCTCACTGGCGAATCACTGGATGTAGAAAAATCCATCCAGCCGGTTTCGGTGGAGGCAGGTTTAAGCGAGCGCAGCTGCATGGCTTTTAGTGGCACGCTCATCACCGCCGGTCAGGGAAAAGGCGTTGTGGTTGCAACCGGTATTCAAACCGAAATCGGCCGCATCAGCCAGATGCTGGAGCAAGTAGAGCAAACTCAAACACCACTCGCCATTAAACTGAGCCGTTTCTCTCGCTGGCTGGCGGCGATTATACTCTGCGTGGCATTCGCGACCTTCCTTTTTGGAGTCTATATTTATGATTTGCCGGTGAACGAGATGTTCATGGTGATGATTGGTATTGCGGTTTCCTCGATCCCCGAAGGTCTGCCCGCAGTCATCAGCATAACGCTTGCGCTCGGTGTGCGCACTATGGCGCGCAAAAATGCCATCGTGCGCCATCTGCCGGTGATCGAAGCGCTGGGAAGTGCAACCGTCATCTGCACCGATAAAACCGGAACGCTCACCCGCAATGAATTGGCCGTTAGCCATGTGATCACCGCCGAACATCAATTTACCGTGACCGGTGTGGGTTATATGCCGGAAGGAAAATTCCTGCTGGATGAGAAAGAAATCAAAATCACCGAATATGCGGCAGGCCACGCCATGTTGCATGGCGCCACCTTAAATAACGATGCCGTGCTGAGCTTGCAGGAAGGCGTGTGGGAATTAAACGGCGACCCGACCGAAGGTGCGCTGATGGCACTTGCGCTCAAAGCCGGACACACACGCGAGCAATTGCAAAATGATTATCCACGCAAAGACATTGTGCCCTTTTCAGCCGAAACACGCTTCATGGCAACATTGCACCAGTCAGAGAAAGGCAACATCATCTATGTCAAAGGCGCACCTGAACAATTGCTTTCGATGTGCGACCGGCAATTAAACAGCGATGACAAAACGCAGCCGCTCAATACGCATTATTGGGAACTGCAAGTATCGGCATTAGCCGGGCGCGGCGAGCGCGTATTGGCAATTGCGCTGAAATACACGGATGCAGAACAGACGAAACTGAACGCGCAGGATGTGCAATCCGGACTCGTATTACTGGGTCTTTTTGGCATTACGGATCGTCCGCGCGAAGAAGCAAAACCCGCAATTGCTGAATGTTACCGCGCCGGTATTGCGGTGAAGATGATTACCGGTGACCATAAACTTACCGCCGCCGCAATCGGCAAAGAATTGGGCATCAAAAACAGCGACAAGGTATTGACCGGAAGTGAGCTGGATCGTTTAAGCGATCAAGCATTGAGCAAGGTTGTAGAGGAAATAAATATTTATGCCCGCATGCATCCGGAGCATAAATTACGGCTGGTAAAAGCGCTCAAGGCAAATGGCGAAATTGTGGCGATGACCGGCGACGGCGTGAACGATGCGCCTGCGCTTAAAATTGCGGATATCGGTATTGCGATGGGCATTCAAGGAACGGAAGTGGCAAAAGAAGCATCCGCGCTTGTTCTGGCAGATGATAATTTCGCAAGTATCGTAGAAGCGGTGGCTGAAGGACGGAATATCTATCGCAATATCCGGCGCACGCTTCAATTCATGCTGGTTACCGATGGCGCGGAAGGTATGACATTGCTGATTGCCCTCCTCGCCGGATTCACACTGCCAATTACGCCGCTACAAATCCTGTGGGTGAATATGATAACGGCAGTCACGCTCTCGCTCGCCTTTGCTTTCACACCGCATGACCCAACCGTGATGCGCTACCCGCCGCTTGCACCGAATGCACCCTTCTTCCCAAAATCGCTATTGCTGGCAATGTTCGCGCATCTCGGATTGCTTGCATTCGGCACGCTTGGATTATTCCTTTATGAAATACATGAGACCAATGATGTCGCCATCGCCCGCACAATTGCTGTTAATGCGTTGGTCGGCTTTCAAGTCTATTACCTGTGGGGCATTTTTCCAGCACGGCCACAAAACCGCCAATGGCACAGGCATTATATGCCAGCCATTATCGCCAGTATCAGCATTGTTCCATTTCAGTTGTGTTTCACCTATACGCCCTGGATGCAGAGTATTTTTGCGACAGCACCACTCTCGCCGATGGATTGGCTGAAAGTAAGTATGGTGACTTCCGTTATTTACGTATGGCTTTGGATTGCACGTTTAAAAACGAAATAGTTATTCCACGACAAGTTGGGATTTGACGAGATCGGACTGGTTTACCGCTTTAAAACAATTCTTACGAAAAAGCGTATAAAGCTTCTGGGTCTCCGAAAAGTAATTATCTATCCATTTCTGAGCAGCCTTTGCCTGAATAGAAGAAAACTCATTCCAGCTTTGGGAACCAACCGCCTTCTCAGCCATTTTTGCTTCACTGCTAAAAATACGGGGACAATTTCGTTGTAATTCCTTGTGCATCTCCTCAAAAGAATCCCACAGATTGCGTGTGGTTTCCAGCGCCAAGCCTACATTGTCCAAATATGCACTGATGCATTCTTTTGCAATATAGGGGTAATGCACCTTACTTAAGGTAGCCCTGGCCGTAAACTCTGTAGCTTTTTGTGCTTGTTTGGTCATACAAATAACTCCCTATTTGCTAATTTATATGCTCTTTCTATTATTATAAAAAATATATCGTATTGATCCTGATCAAACAGGTGACGATTTTCTCATTTATATTGGCAGGAAATAACAAAAGGTATTGGGTTAATGCTCGCCGGTTTCATCATAAGCTCTTGTTTAAGCGTGCTGATGATTGCAGCAACCAGCCTGCTGACGTATGAAATTCTGGGCGCTGTGTGGAACCTGTTGCCGCGCCTGAGCATTTCGCGACGCTTGCGCGTGTTGCTCGTCATTATGCCGATTTTCATCATTCATATTGCCAATATCTGGTTTTATGCCAGCGTTTGTTTCCTGATTGAGAATTTCTCCAATTTCGGTGCGCTCACGGGCAATATCGGCAAGGCCACGCTGACTTATGAAAGTTTTATTGAGCGGTTATATTATTCTGCATCCACTTATGCCTCGCTGGGGCTTGGCGATATCGTGCCGACGGGCCATTTGCGGATGCTGGCAAGCGCCGAAGTGTTAAATGGCCTGGTACTGCTTGGTTGGACCATATCGTTTACTTATCTGACAATGGAAGAATTCTGGTCGCTTCCTTATACAAAAAAGGGGCGTAGTTAATCATGAATACGAATATCGCCTGCATCACAAATAAACCCTATGATGAGCTGAAAATTGATGATTCAGCCTCGCTCACCCGTACGCTTACCAAACAGGATATCCAGCTTTTTGCAATTGTGACGGGCGATATGAATCCGGCGCATCTGGATGAGGAATATGCCAAGACAGATGTGTTCCGCCAGATTGTCGGCCACGGCATGTGGACCGGCTCTTTGTTTTCGACATTGCTTGGTATGTATCTGCCTGGGCCTGGCACCATTTATTTAAGTCAGACACTCAAATTCCTGCGCCCCGTGAAATTGGGTGAAACCATCACTGCCTCTGTAACGATTACGAAAAAAGACGATGCGCATAAGCATGTGATACTACAAACCCTTTGTGTAAATGAGAAAGGTGAGCATGTCATAGAAGGTGAGGCGCTGGTACTAGCTCCGACAGAAAAAATTTGCTGGAACGGTAAGGCCCTACCCGAAGTGCAAATGAAAGCGCCAGAGCATAATTACGAACAATGGCTGCTCACTAAAATCAAAGGATTGAAGCCGCTAAAAGTGGGCGTGGTGCATCCGACAGATATTCACTCACTGGCAGGTGCGGTGGAAGCGGCGCGCGCTGGCATCATCGAGCCGATACTCATTGGTCCGGAGCATAAAATTCGTAAAGTAGCCGAGGATGCACATATCGATCTGAATTCTTATACCATCATTTCTACATTGCACAGCCATGCCGCCGCCGCAAAGGCGATGGAGATGGTGAACCGTGGTGAAGTAGAAGCGTTGATGAAAGGCAAACTCGCTACAGAAGAATTGATGGGAGCTGCTGTTGACAAAGAAAAGGGCATCCGCACTGGCAGACGCATGAGCCATGTGTTTGTGCTAGATGTGCCAAGTTATCCAAAACCATTATTCCTTACCGATGCAGCAGTAAACATCCAGCCAACATTACTGGAAAAGCGTGACATTGTACAAAACGCGATCGATCTGTTTCAGGCACTAAAACTCGGCACACCGAAAGTAGCATTGCTTTCGGCAGTGGAAACCGTAACGGAAAAAATTCCCTCCACGCTTGATGCAACCGCGCTCTGCAAAATGGCAGAACGCGGGCAGATTACCGGTGGCATACTGGACGGCCCGCTGGCATTTGATAACGCCGTTTCATCCGAAGCCGCCGCAATCAAAGGCATCCATTCTGAGGTTGCCGGCAATGCAGATATCCTCGTTGTGCCGGATCTGGAATCTGGAAATATGCTTTATAAGCAGCTGCGCTATTTTTCTGGCGTGCAGGGTGCGGGTATCGTGCTCGGCGGAAAAGTGCCCATCATTCTCACTTCCCGTGCTAGCGATACTGAAAACCGCGTTATCTCCTGCGCACTAGCGTTGCTTTATGCAAGGACACAGGAAATATGAGTGTCATCCTCACCTGTAATGCGGGCTCCACGAACAACAAATTTGCCGCCTTCGAACGCAATTCGATGCAGGGCAAAGCACATGCCACCATATACGATATGGCAGAAACTATCGAATGGCTTTGCTCCGTAGGCACGCTTGATATTACCGCCATCGGCCATCGCGTTGTTCATGGCGGGCGTGAATTTATCAAGCCGCTCGTGATTACAGATGAAGTTATTTCAAAATTGAAAGCGCTGGCGCCTTTGGCCCCGTTACACCAACCGGCCTCGCTTCGCCTGATCGAGGAAACACGGAAGCTGTATCCAAACATACCGCAAATCGTATGCTTCGATACAGCCTTCCACCACACGATGCCTGCAATTGAAAAACGCCTTCCGCTACCCAACTGGTATCATAGCGAAGGAATACAGCGCTACGGTTTCCACGGACTTTCCTATCAGCATATTGCCGATGTTCTACCTAACTATGCAGGCAATTTAGCCGATGGAAGAGTCGTCGTTGCGCATCTGGGCGGCGGTTCCAGCGCATGTGCGATGCGTCAGCGCAAAAGTATCGCCAGTACGATGGGTTTTTCTACACTGGATGGTTTAATGATGGGTACACGCTGCGGCGCATTCGACCCTGGCCTTGTTCTCTATTTGCTGGAAACAATGGAAATGAAAACAGAAGAAGTGCGCCGTCTGCTCTATCTGGAATCCGGCTTGCGCGGTGTTTCAGGTTTGAGTTCCGATATCCGCGAGTTGCTCGCCAGCCCATCACCTGCCGCGAAGGAAGCCGTAGAACTTTATTGCCACCTAGCAGCAAAACAGATTGCCGGCCTACTCCCCGCAATCGGCGGATTGGACGTTCTGGTATTCACCGGTGGTATAGGCGAACATTCCGCCTCTGTGCGTGAACGCATTACCGATACATTGCGTTGGGTAGGCGATTTTCCGGTACACGTCATTCCAACCGATGAAGAATTAGTAATCGCCAATGCCTGTAAAACTTTTTGAAACGGCATGTCTGGTGACCGGGCATCCATGGTGCATGGTTAGGAAAAAACATCCCGCGAAAGTATCCTTTCAACTAATTCGTGACGTGACACCGAAGTTCCTATAAATAACATGCATAAACGTACCATTTTGTTAGCCGAGGACGATCCGATTCAGCGCCGCATGGTAAAGCGGATGGTGGAAACCGATATCGGCTGTACGGTTCTCGAAGCAGAGGATGGGGTGGACGCACTTGAACTTCTAAAACAGAAATCGTCAGCTATCAGCCTGTTGCTGGTAGATCTCAATATGCCGCGTATGACGGGTGTTGAGTTGCTCCATCAAATCAAAATCTTTTTACCGAATTTGCCCTTCATCGTTTTGACCGCCAGTGAAAAATTGGAAGATGCGGTTGAGGCAATGCAATTAGGAGCCGTGGATTTTATTACGAAGCCTGCGCAACGCGAACGCATCATTACGTCGATCAAGAATGCAATAATGATGCGTAATTTGGTAATACGCCACTATTGCAGCTTTTACGCAACCCATTACTTACACTTATAGGCATTGCCGCTGATGCTAGTTGATCCGTAGGTGGTATTTGGCCTGTCCCAGACCACATGGGTTGCACCTAATTCAGCTGCGCGCTCAATTGCTGCTTTTCTTGCTGATTTTAAGGCAGGTGCCGCGAATATCCCATAGAACGGCGAAAGACCATGTATGTCACTTATGAAGTGGCAGTTATGGACATCTTGGAACTGGACTATTCTGATTCCACGTTCTCCGTCCGGTGAGCCTACTGAGGCTGCGCAAGCTTCGAGTAAGGACACCAGCCCCAACAATATAAACGCCTTGCTCATACTCCTACCCCGCAATCAATTTACAGAGATTTGTATCTAGAATACGGCTCTCTAGCGCTTTTTCGTGTCTTTTACTGGCGCTGGCTGTGAATAAGCAGATCCAGCCTTTGCTTTCGGTGCTTTCTCTTTTTTTGGCTTTTTTGCTTCGCGGTTTGATTTCTGTTGTCCTTTAGCCATGGTGCTCTCCATTGTTGGGTTAGAATACCCACCATGCGCTTAAAACCAAACAATGTCACTTGCTACATTCAAAGATTTAGTCGGGCAGACTCTCCGCTATATGCGTCGCGAAGCCTGCAGACAGACAATTCGCTCTGCTGCAGGTTAATAACCTGCAGCAGAGCGATCAAGCTTAACCAATGATGAAATCGGAAGCGTGTAGGCTTGTCGTTGTAACACCAACGAGACGGATGACAGTATCGCCGAGAGTGAGTACTGCATCAGCGCCATCTTGGGTGAGGGCTGGGGTGATGAGCGAGCTGAAGGTTCCGGTGAAGCCTTGCAGTTCGATCAAATCACTGCCTGCGACGAAATCTTGAATTTCATCGGTGCCGTTATGCGCAGCGAAGATGAAGTGATCGATACCTGCGCCGCCATAGAGCGCATCATCGCCGCCATTGCCTTGCAATGTATCATCGCCATCGCTGCCGGAAAGCGCATCAAGACCTGCGCCGCCGATGAGTTTATCATCGCCTGCGCCACCTTCTAAAATGTTCGACTCGCCAAAGCCGGTGATGGTGTCATCGCCTGTGGTGCCATCCGCTGGTTCAATGCCATCAACCGAGATGACTTGGCCTACATTGAGTGCTTTCACCGCAATGCTAACCGTTGCTTGGTTGGATACGCCGCCATCATTATCGGCCACCGTATAGGTGAAGGTTTCGCTGCCGACATAACCTGTGTTTGCAGTGTAAACGAATTTACCGTTTTGCAAGGTAACAGTGCCGTTGTCTGGGCCATCAACAATGGTGAGGGTTGAAGCATCCAGCGTACCATCCGTATCGCTATCGTTCTTCACTACATCCAATGTGATTGCTTCACCATGCGTGTTGAAACCACGGTCATCTTCGGCACGTGCAACCACATTGACTTTGCTCACCGAGATCGAGGCCGTTGCTACATTTGATACAGCACCACTATTATCCTTCACGGTATAGGTGAAGTCATCGGAGCCACTGTAATTTGCCGTTGGTGTATAGGTTACAAGGCCTGTCGTCGCATCAACCGTCAGCGTACCATGGTCTGGTCCATTAACAATCGTCACGCTGGTTGCATCTAATGTACCATCACTGTCCGTATCGTTGGTAAGCAGATTAAAGTTCACAGCCTGATCTTGGCTCGTGGTAATCACATCGTTGCTGGCAACCGGTGCTACATTAACATTATTCACCGTGATCGAGGCCCCTGCAACATTAGAGACCACCCCATTATTATCCTTCACAGTATAGCTGAAACCATCATGCCCATCATAGCCTGCGGTTGGTGTATAAGTTATAAGGCCTGTGTTTGGGTCTACTGCCACTGTGCCATGCACGGGGCCTTGAATAATAGTCACCGTTTTAGGATCTAACGTACCATCGCTATCCGTATCATTGGTCAATACGTTAACTGTTATCGGTGTGTTTTCATTCGTGTTGATGAAATCCGTGTTCGCAACCGGTGCCACGTTTGGTGCTGCAGCGAGTGTAATACCATAGGTGCCATTTTTGAAATCAGCGAGAGTGATGCTGTTTGCGCTGTCGCCTGCTTTATGCAGCGTGAGTGCCGCAGTGCTAGATGTATTCGCACGATCACCAGACCAATTAATGTCATATGCCACGCCACCAATGGTGATGTGATATGTGCCAGCCTGTGTTGCATCTGCCGTTGCATTGCCGGTGATGGTGCTGCCATCAATGGTTAATACGCCGCCATCATCATAGACTGTGTCATTACCATAAGCGCCGGTGAACACATAAGTATCCGCACCTGCTTCGCCGGAGAGCTGGTCATTGCCTACACCACCATTAATTGTATCGTTGCCGGTCCAACCGAACAAGGTGTCGTTGCCTGCATTGCCTTCGATGCTGTCATTACCTGCATCGCCGCCGATGAAGTCATTGCCGTCATCGCCAGTCACCTGGTCATCGCCTTCGCTTCCCCAGAGTGTATCGTTGCCTGCATCGCCATGAATGGTATCGTTACCTGCATCGCCGGTGACATAATCGGCATCATCGTTTCCGTTGATGCTGTCATTACCATCCCAACCATAAATCGTATCTGTGCCTGCGCCGCCAGTAACAGTATCGTCTCCACGCTCAGCATAGATTTTATCATTCCCTGCGCCACCGCTTAAGCTATCATTATCGGCGCCACCATTAAGTTGGTCATCGCCATCGCCACCCAGCATTGTGTCATTGCCAGCTGCACCGCCCATGACATCATTGCCCGCGCCGCCATCAAGGCTATCATTACCCGTATAGCCATAGAGCAGATCATTCCCGCCCAAGCCTTGGAGCGTATCATTGCCAGCACCGCCAGCCAGAGCATTAGCCGTAGCAGTTCCGGTTTTATTCACGCCAGTGGTGCCTGTTCCTGGTTCAGAGCCCGTGTTTGGATTGCTGGTGCCGGTTACAGTAATACCAGCCGTTGCAACGTTTGATTCTTTAGAATCATTGTCTTTTACGGTGTAAGCAAAATTATCCGCGCCAACGAAATTGGTGTTGGGCGTGTAGGTAACTGCACCGGTTACGTTATTAATCGCAACCGTTCCGTTTTTTGGCCCTTCTTTAATCACGACGCTGCCCGCGTTTAATGTGCCGCCATCTGTATCGCGGTCGTTTGCGAGAACATCTACTACAACTGCAGTGCCTTTGGTTGTGGTTGCAGTATCAGATGCTGCGATAGGCGAGCCGCTGCCGGTAACTGGAGCAGCCGTCACATTCACGTTCACGGTTGCTGCGTTTGAAAGCGCACCATCATCATCTTTCACTTTATAAGTGAAGCTATCGCTGCCGTTATAATTTGCCGTTGGTGTATAGGTAATAACACCGGTGGCGCTGTTCACCGCAACCGTACCATGTGCCGGTTGTGTTTGTGCAACAACGGTTGTTGCATTCACGGTGCCATCACTATCGGTATCATTTGCCAACACGCTAATTGCAATGGCCTGACCTGCCGTTGTGGTCGCCGAATCATTGTTTGCAACAGGCGCTACATTTGGTGTTGGATTCGTTGTGCCATCATTCAGAGTAATACCAAATTTGCCGTTTTGGTAATTCAGAATGCGCACCGAGTGGGTTGCTTCTGCTACGCCGTTTTGTGTTAACACCAATGTGGTGCCATCCATGCGGAAGTTCCAGGTGAAACCGCCTTGAGCGAAGCTATAATTTCCACCCGTGGTAGGTTGTGCTGTCCCAGTTAAAGTGAAGCCATCTACGTTCGACTCGCCTATCGCAACGGAACCAATAACCAGAATGCCATCCGTATCTTGCACGGTGCTAGCACCGGAATCGGTGAACTCGAAAAGATAGGTGTCTAAACCATCGTCACCAACCAGCGTATCATTGCCGCTTGCGCCATCTAAAATATCGTCGCCAGCACCGCCATTCAGACTATCGCTACCGCCGAGACCAAACAGCAAGTCATTGCCTGCGCCACCGTTGGCTGTGTCATTGAAACTACCGGTAACAATGATGTCATTGCCGCCCAAACCGTTAATTGAGTTAGGAACGTTGCTCTTCGCATTCCAAGGATTATTTGGGTCAAATGGCTCAAAAAGATCATCGTTTTCGGTCAAGGTGTAGTTAGCCATAGCGTCTCCTGGTTGATATTTTAGATGTCATGATAAGAATGACTTGCATCTCTAGTGAGAACGATTCTTAAGTCAATGACAAATTTGTCATGGATTTGTCATGGCGCGCTATTTGCTTAAATAAGCAAATGCCGACAAATAAAGTAGCCACATACTGGGGCGGAAAAACAAGCCGCGTATCGTGAAGAAAATGATGATGCTCTTGCCCTTGTTTTTGCGAATCCAGTTCGCCGTTTTTTTGGGCAACAGGTCGACCACACGACCACAGAAGCGCTTAAGCCCCTCCGGTGTATATTGGTCGACCCATCGCTCCATTTTTTCCATAAATTTTAAGCAGCCTTTGGCAATTCAGCAACCAGCTCACGCCATAATAGTAGCTCTGGAATGCCCGGTTTACGGCGACCGAATAATTGCAGAATCATCTCACCTTCTTTGTCAAAAAATTCTACGCCGGTTACGAGACCGTCTACCGTTGGCTTCAGCGTCACCCAAACATTGGCAATGCCCTCTTCCTTCACATGCAAATTAAAGTCCTCATCAAGCACGTTATAAAAGCCGCCATACTCAACCAATTTCTCAACTGGCCCGCTGTGAATTTGTAAGCAATGTGTATTGCCGGCAAATGCCATGATGTCGCATTTGCGAGTGGCTGCGGCATTCAGAATCAAACGCAATGCGCCTGGCTGTAAACGATACGCCAAATCATCTGACGCAACACGCAGTGCCTGTTCGCGGGCTAATTTGAAATCGCGCAACAGCAGGAAGAAATCATGTGTATCTTTCAGTTCGCGCCATGCTTTACGGAAGCCCTCAACGTCAATCATGTTGTCTGGCATTTGCGGTCTTTTTGCAGAGGGTGCTTCTGCAACGAATGGTGAGGTTTGGTCTTCACTCATAAACTGCGCAACCAGCCCATCATAATGGGTCGCATCGCTTTTATCGGTAAGATAAATTTTATGAATCGCAACGCCTTGTTTATCAAAAAACTGAATGCTCTGGCGCATTTTTCCGCGTGATTCTTCTTTCACCGCAAATGCATGTTTCCAGCCGTTTAAGAACAAGCGCAGATCGATATCAGGATTTACCACCAGACCAATCGTGTTGTTATGCTCAGCGGTTACATTGTCATACACACCTTTCCGTTCATGCACGACATTGTCATTGCGTGTCAGCGCCATCAATTCACCAAATGGCTTCAGCGATTGCAGAATCGGCAGCACTTCGCAGCGTAGACGAATCACATTATCACCTAAGCCCGTGAGCAATAATTCAGCTTCCGAAACACCGAGCTTCGTTGCAGCATCACGAATGCGCAAACCAGGAGTCGCTGTTTTTTCGGCGGCCCATTTTTCTTTGAGTGTTTGTTGTAATGTGTTCGTTGTCATTTCATTCTCCTTGATTAATTCAGTGCAAATTTTACTGGTACGCGAACAGCACTTTCTCTCGCAATTCCGTTTTGGACATATGGCTCAAATTCCCAATTACTTACAGCTAGTTGTGCCGCTTCGTCTAGCGCCGCAGAGCCGGAAGTTTGAAGAACACGAAGCGAAATTGGATGGCCCGTCGCGCTCACTCGCGCTTCTAAAATCACGGTTCCTTCAATACCTCCATCCACCGCCTCTTCCGGATAGTTTGGCGGGGTCGTGCGGCGATAACGTGGCTCGGTTACGGTAACGGGACCATTCATGGACACCTGACGCGTAAGCGTGGTTGAGGCACTGGAATGATTGCTCGTTGTTGCCGCAGAAGTGGGTTCAGCAGCTGCTGATATCGGTTGGGTATGAGCTGGCGTTGGCGCTGCCTTCGTATTCGTATCCGCATGAGACACCATCATCTGTGATTTTGCGAATGGAACAGGCTCATGTTTTTCTACTTTTTGTGGCACAGGTTTTGGTGCCGGAGCAGCAACAGGCTTTACTTTTTCGATGACGGGTGTTGGTGATGGCGCGGCCATTGCAGGAGCAGCTGTTGCCGCTTCCGGTGCAGCCTCCGAAACCAGTTCAACGGTGAGAAAAGGCGTTGGCATAACCTCCGCTTCAGGTGATTTAGATGTATGCGTAATCACCATCGATAGGAGAAATGCCAGGTTCACCAAAATAGATGCAAGCCAGCACATATATTGCTGCTGTTTTTCGCTAATATCGAGTGTGAAGTAGCTGTTCATTTCGTCGGAAGGATAGATCACCATATGTAACTCACACGGAAAAGGAAACTACGACCAGGCTCAACTGCGCCTGAGAAAATACGTTCATATTCTTCGTTAAACAAATTATCGATCCCGGCATCAAACGTAAGGCTCTGCAGCGAGATTGGGCGATAGCGTAGATAAATATCATGCACCATAAAACTATCGCGCTCTGCGGCAATGTTGTTCACTAACTCGTGTCTTTGCACAAACTGACCCTTCCACCCGGTGGTCATACCATATTCCGGCAATTTCAGCGCCAGATGCGTTTTAAACGTGCCCGGAATGAGGTTCGTTAAATAAGTGCCAGTATCATCATTCGTGCCGGTGATATAAGCATAGCTTAGGCTCGCAAGCATTCGGTTATTTTCATAACCGGTTTCAATTTCATAACCCTCGAGTGATGCCTTTGGAATGTTCACATATTGCGTTGTGCCACCATTACAACTGCCTGGTGGCGCCGTGCCGAGGAAGCAGCCCACAGGCAGATTCGGCGCCGTGATATTACTATCAATAAAATCGTCCGCATTGGTCCAGTAATAAGAACTCTTCACCCGGAAATTATCGCCTGGCCTCGCCACATCGGTGAAATTCAGACCCGCACCTGTTTCGATGGTATTACTTTTTTCCGGCGCCAAATCAGGGTTCGCGATAAACCGATTTTCGAATGGCCCAACCGAGAAGTGTGTACCGGTCGAATAAAGCTCTGTCAGGTTCGGTGCGCGGAAAGCGTGGGCATAATTTCCGAATGTCATCAACCATGGCACTGGCTTATAGGTCACGCCTGCACGTGGAGAAAATTCACCCTCTTCTTGCGAAAGTCCCGTCGCGTTTTCAGAACTATAATGATCGGCGCGCACACCCGGAATAATCGCTATCTCACCCGGAATAGGCCCCAGATCTTTCATCGATAATTCGCTCTGCAAAAACGCACCGGCAAAATCAGATGTCGCATCCGGCACACCACCACGCTCACCGTCCGCCGAACCGGTATTCTCGCCTTCTTGCTCGTTATTGTAGTATTCCACACCATAGGTGAATGTATTTTCCGTAGAAGCCGCGATCTGCACACTGCTTTGATTGGTGACATCCACACCCGTAGTCGTCAGTTTGCGATCCAGCTCATCACCCGCTGCGTTCAACGAAGTCGGCGTAACTATCGTTTCCTTCACATCCGTATCCACATGATACACCTGCGCTTTTAACTTCATCAGGCGATCATCCGGCCGCGAATATTCATATGCCAACCGCACAGTGCTAGAGCTTACCTCCTTATCCACCAGATCATTATTCCCCTCCACCAGGGGGGTTTGCGGATTATTCGGCTCTTGCGCGCTATCGTTATAGCCCTGTTCGCTAAATGTAATTTTATGCCCCGCAACCGGCGTAAACCCGATCTTAATCAAGTTCCCAACCACCGCGTCTTCCGACTGCAAACTCGAGCCATCGCCTAATTTAATATCACCCGATTGGCGATAAGACGCATCGACCAACAAATCGAGCGCGCCCGATTTTGCAAATGCCGCCGCCGACGACATATATTCTTCACTCACACTACGATACCCCGCCGTCGTCCGCGCACCCATCACCTGGCCGGGCCTTAGCAAATCCGCCGCATCCACCGTTGTCATCGCGATCACACCACCCAACCCACCGCTGCCATATAATGTTGAGCTTGGGCCACGCACTACTTCCACTTCTTTCAGCAAATCAGGGTCAGTAAAGAACATCCCATCATGCTCAGATTGGAAATTCTGCCGCACGCCATCAAACATCACCAAAATCGAATCGCCCTTAAATCCGCGCATGACCGGCACCTGCCCATCACGACGGCCACTGCCTTGAAACTCCAGTCCCGGCACATCTTCCAACAACGCCTTCACATCCGAAGATTGCGCGTTCTCCGCCGAATCCTTCTTCACCACACTCACCATGCCTGGCACGTTAAATGTCTGTTTTTTTGACCGAGTCGCCACCACCGTCACCGTATCCAGCGTCGTCACCGCTGGCGCAGAGGCCGGTGCTACTACAGGGGCTGCTGGTGTAACCACAATAGGAGCCACAGCAACAGGCGCCGGAGCCGGGCTAACCGCTGGCGCAGGAGGCGCCACCAGCATCGAGGGGGCCGCCGCCATGCTAGCAGGCGCAGCTTCCTGCGCCATCACCGGCAACGCAATAACCAGCGCCGGCAACCAGCCACCAAACATGCAAAAAAATCTTTGCTTCACAATAAGTTACAATCTTGTTGGGAATAATTATTAAATATAGGTTGCGAGTGATTATCAGAATCACCCCATTCTGTCAAGATAACGGCCGCAGTCTGGTAACCTTTTATTAACCATTGCGTGTTATCTTGATTGCTTATGGACAAAAAACTAACCGAAGAGCAACAGCGCGAATATTGGAAAAAGACTCCGCAGCGCATTTTAGACGCGTTTGAATATGATAACGATGAATCACGTGTACGCTTCCGGCAGGATCCAAAAACAGGTGAGATCGTTATTCACACCTCCAACCGTTTCGCCCATGCAGTATTAGAGGCCAACCCCCTACGCCAGGAACATAATGAAGGAACATTAAAATTCGATGTGGGCTCTCAAAAAGATGATTCCATACAGAATGGCTGGCACTATCGTATCGCTATCAAGGGAGACGAAAATGCCCTGAAACGCGTCTATAAATCCCTGCAGCTCCTCTCCAAGCACCAAGACCGCTTTGTGCAATATGGTGAAATAGCGCCTACTAAACCCATTGAGCCGCCGAAGAAAGCGAAACCGACCCCAACTCCCACACCCCTCAAAGAAGAAGATTCTGGCGCAACATTTACTATGGGGCGCCTCTATAAACTCGCTGTTTGAGGCTTGATTTTATGTTATGAGTATTTATCAATTTTTGATGGAGCCTCCGATGATTGCAGCAGTAAACAAAAAGCTGGATTTTCTTGGTGTTGAGAAGCGCAGGCGGGAGCTTTCCAATGAAGGCGACCCGTTGGAAGTATTAGCGCGGGTGATTCCGTGGGAGAGTTTTCGCCGTGGTCTTCGCAGCGCATTAGGGCGCGATACGGTGACGA
>CAIJLX010000107.1 GCA_903821695.1 uncultured Alphaproteobacteria bacterium
CTATCGAAAACTGGTGGGCAATACTCAAAACGCACATCCGAACGGCGTTAAAAGAAACCAGAAATCTCTCACAAGCAATACAAATTGCTTTCCAAAATATGAATTATCATAAATACCAATTTAATTAGGAAATACTATAACTTCAAAACTTTTATGAAGCGATTGTTCAATAATTTCGAGACAGGTGGGGTCATCATCAATGGCAAGCACAAGCGGTTTGTGGATGGGCATCGAATCCTCCTAAAAAACAAACCTCTATCCTACCACAAATGGGCTAATAAGCGGTTAATTTTAAAAGAAACAATTTAATGTGATATTTCGTAAATATAGAGCAGCAAATGCTCGGTAACGCTTCCCCGGCCTGATCTTTCCACGTCTTTTACTGCCTCTCGTGCGATATCTCGCGCCCGGTCTTTGGGGATTTTCCCTTCTTCCGCCAGTTTTGCCGCCAGAAGCCCCGCTTCTAGGTATAAATCAGCATTTATTCCACCGATGGTTTCAAATTTTGAGGGTTTCTCTTGTTTTAGCTTTTTGGTATCCGCTTCCGCATTTGCCTTTAATAAGGCCTCTAGCTGCTCATTTTCACCCAAAAGCTGCGACGGCGTTACACCAAGCACCTCTGCAAACACATGCAGCGTGTTCATACCAATGCCACGGGCGTTCTCTCCCTCGTAATTACTCAACCGCTGCGGTGTCCACGCCAAACGGCGCGCGAACTCCGCCTGAGACCATCCACGTGCTTCCCGCAATTTCACAACGTTCAACTTCATATTGCCTACTTTAAACAATTTTGTTTCGTTTTGCAATAAACATCAGCGTTGCTATTATTTTGGACTTATTATAAACACACCTGTGTATGAATCCTTTGCTGAAGTACCGAACAGAAAATAACCTCACCTTAGTAGAGGTTTCCGCCCCACTTAATGTCACGCCACAATGTTACTCCAACTGGGAGCGTGGCAAGCGCTTTCCCCGGCGGCGGCATATTGCGGCCATCGAAATGGCCACTGGTGGGGCAGTGCATTATCAAAATCTTCTGGCTGCCTTTGTGCCTATCACCCTTAGCAAGCTGTCACAGCTCAAAGAAGCCGCAACAATCCCCGTAATCGCCAAATCAGTAACGACCGTAGCGCCGAGCAAGAGGTAAACCATGCTAAACCCCGAAGAAAGAACCAAACTCAAAAAACAGATTTCTACATTAAAAAAGCAATTTCCAACGATGGATAAAGCACGAAACTATCTCATCAATCAGGGTTTTGTACAGCCGCAGAAATGGCAGGATAATTATTTCCGGCTGCGGCAGATTGGCGCCTACGTTTATCGCCTGCGTGGTGAAACAGACATGAGGTGGCTTATCACCTATATCGCCGAACCAGAAACAGGCTTGAGAATAACAAAATGCCAACGTGGTGAAGCCGATGGCGCACGCCCGCTTCGTTTATTTGGAGAATATGGCGTATGAAAGCGAACTCCAGCATGCACCCATGGAGCTGGCGCAAAGCGATAGCAAAATCAGCACTCAGAAGCACTACGAAGTTGGTACTTTACACCCTTGCCAATTATATGAACGAGCATGGTGGCGGGTGTTTTCCTTCCATTGAAACAATTTCGGATGATGCTTCGTTAACCAAAAAATCGGTGATTGATCATATCAGCTTTGCGGTCGAAGACGGGTTCCTCGAAGTGTATGATGCAGGCCTTGGCAAACAGAACTGGCGACGCAATGGCTACTTGCCAAAATATCCATCAGGGCCAAACGCTGAAATCGGTTTAGAAATTGATGCAAAAGAAGGTGGTGTACGTCGTACACCACAAGATGTAGAGCAAAATCAAAACACAGAAGGTGGTTACTTTCCTACACCACCTCAAGGCAAAGAGCCATTAGAAGGTGGTGAATCTGTTACACCACCTTCCGATAAGGTGGTGTACGTCGTTCCAGAAGGTGGTGTAAATGACGACAGAAAGGTGGTGTACGACGTACACCCTAACACTCCAAGTAAACACTCCACTGAAGGGGAAGACGCGCGTGCGCATATAAGCACACGCGAAGAGCCCCCCTCAAGTGATCAAGCTGTAGTTTTAGACAAGACGTACTACATCTCGCTCGAACGCCGGAAACGCAGTGGGGAAAAACTGGAACCGGAACAGCTCGAATATATCCGCCGTTACGAAGAACAGCAAAGTGGCTTGGCAAGAAAAAAGGCGGGTTCAACCAGTTCAGCGATGAGTGCATCTCCTCCAACACAAAGGCCATTGATCGAATCGCAGATAAAACCTGAGCTTTCGGAATTCATGGCAAAGGTACGAAGCCAGATTGGTGAGGTCGTACGAAAGGCATGGTTTGACGGAATAGGTTTTGACGGTGTTGAAAATGGATCTGTGAGGTTGAGCTTCCCCAGCCTGTTTGTAAAAAGCCACATCGTCTCACACCACCGTGAAGCTCTGTTTGCCGCAGCCAAACAAATATGGCCGGAAGCATCACTCGAATTGAGGGTGAGATGAGCGGATTCGTCAAACATGACCACGGCAAACCCGATTTCTCACTGTTACCGGCGGCGGAGATTGAAGAAGTGGTTTGCGTGCTGACTCAAGGCGCCAAGAAATACGCAGCCGATAACTGGAAGAAGGGAACCGTGGAGCGTTATATAGCTGCGGCCAATCGACACATCTTTGCCAGGATGAAGGGTGAAGTGATCGACGCTGATTTCGGTTACAGCCACGCTGCCCATGCGATTTGCTGCCTACTTTTCATCATGTGGCTGGATAAACCAGAAAACCAAGGATTTGTGCCGCTTACGTTCCTTAATCGGAATCAGATTAGGGGACAGATGGAAAAAAATGATGAGAGCCGCAACAACCCTCAAATAATCGAAGCCGAAAACGCCCACGATGGGGCGAAAATGGGGCGAAATTTAGCCGAACATTTTACGGACAATGATTTGGATTTTTTTGGCGCAGCCGTTTTCGCTTATGCCGAAGCCCATACCGCTGGAAGGCACCATGATTCGGAACATGTCCGGATCAGGGCTTATGAACTATTCGAAAATCGCAACCAACAAACCAAAGGAGAGAACAATGCCTAAAAAAGCCAAAACGGAAAAATCACTCAAGAAACATGAGCCCGCAAAAATCGGCAGCAATTTCGCTACTGAAAAATTACGGCAGTATGTCGCGCAGCTCGAACAGCTTGATCTCGAAAAGAATCAGCTCTCCGAGCATATCGCAGATATTTACACCGTCGCAAAAAGCAATGGACTTGATACAAAAATCATCCGGCAGATTCTGAAGATTCGTAAACTGGCTGCCAGTCAGCGGCAGGAACAGGAAGAACTCCTCGACCTGTATATGCATGCGCTTGGCATGCTGCCACTCTTTGAGCACACCGACACAACATCGGATGCAGCATGAGCGAAAAAGAGGAAATTCAAAAGGCTGTTAACCAAGCGGCCTATCTGCTGAATGGAGCGAATCACTGTTTGTGCGCGGAAGATTTTGTTGCTGCACGGTTAATTTTAGGAAGAGCGCTGATATGCATTGGTAATTTTTTACATCCGGATACAAAAAAACCCAAAGCATTCGACAAGGTTGTGAACATATTCAGCCAAAATCAAAATGGGGGAGACGCGAGATAGAAATGCCCCACATCGAGCGCATCATAACAAAGAGAAATGTGGTGCGGTTTCGGGGTGTGGCAAGAGTTGCGGGTTTTCCGCGTGTGAGTATGTGCTTTGCAAAAGAGCGGGAAGCGCTGCAATGGTCGGCGAAAACTGAACTTGATATGCGGGAAGGCCGCTGGAGCAAGGCGGAAAAAGCGAAGGCTCACACAGTCGCAGAAGTGATCGACCGTTATCTAGCGGAAGTGTTGCCGGTAAAAAGTGACCGTGTGCGGTTTAAGAAAATGCAGGCCGCACAGTTAAAATGGTGGCGTGCGAAGATTGGAGATTGCACCCTATCCAACCTTACACCTTCCGTGATTTCAGAGGCGCGTGGTAAGCTCCTTACGGAAGGCAGACGTAAGCGCACGCCCTCGACAGTGAATCGTTATGTTGCCGCACTCTCTCATGCACTGTCTACCGCTAAGCGGCAATGGGAATGGTTGGCGGATAATCCTATCTCGAACGTGCAGAAATTCAAAGAGCCACGCGGGCGGTTACGTTTCTTGAGCGATGCAGAACGTGACCGGCTGATGACGGCGTGTAAAGAGGAGCGCAGTAAGCCTCTACATCTGATTGTAGTGCTGGCGATATCTACCGGTGCGCGGAAGAACGAGCTGCTCACCCTGAAATGGGATGATGTGGATATGGATCGTCACCGCATCACGGTACAGGAAACTAAGAACGGTGAGCGCAGACCGCTGTTTCTTTCCGGCCTTGCATTATTGCTGATAGCCTCACATGCGGATGCATATCGTCGTCGTGGCGGCTATGTGTTTCCAGCGCATGGCGGCAAACATCCAGTGGATATTGAGGTGGAGTTCCGTCGTGCTATGAAGCGCGCTGGAATTCAGGACTTTCGTTTTCACGATCTACGTCACACCGCTGCCAGTTACATGGCGATGAATGGTGCATCGCTTACCGAAATTGGCGAGATACTCGGCCACAAGACAGCAACCGTTACCAAGCGTTATGCCCACCTCACCACACAACATAGCGCGGATGTGGTGGCGCGCATGAACGAGAAAATATTTAAGCAGGCAGAGGAGGTAACTGCATGAGTCATGTCAATAAATTTGAGGCATTCTTTAATGAGCGGGCAGCAATCATGGAGTTCGATGCAGGGTTTATAAGAGAGGAAGCAGAATTATTCGCCTTCACAGAAACCACGTTCTTTTATCTTCAGGAAAGACACCCTGACATTCTCAATGCCTTACGGAAACTAACCAGGTTCAACAAAGACTATAAACTACCCACGCCCATTCTAATGTCAGCAAAAGGAAATAGCCGTGCGCAAACCCAAGAAGGAAACATCAGATATCGTGATTGAAGTGCGGCCAACACGGCAACGTGCGCAGCACTCCCTTGGTATTGAGGAAAATCGTAAAAGCATCTATGTCATGCAACCCATCGATTGGTTATATGCCCACGGTCTTCTCGGAAAAAAAGGAACAGATGAGGCTATTGCAAGAAAGGAAGCGGGAGAGTTTTTTGTCCGCCTGTATACCTATGCCGTTGAGTTCTCGGCACGGCCAGCGATGGTTGATTGGCAGCGTATCATGGTGGGTGGCGGACGATCCGATCAGCCACCGGAAGGCCAAGAAGAGCGTGCAATCTGGCTGATGGCTAAAAAGCGGCAGTATCATCGGATCATGAAGGAGTTGCGGATCAAGACAAAGTTTGGAGCATTCGCTACCATGATACTGGTGGAACTCTGCGGAGAGGGTAAAAAGTTTAAGGATATCTCCAAGAAGCATGGAGTACCAATCGGATTACCTAGCCATGTGCTCAATATTACGCTCGATGACTTGCGGGAGATAGCGGAATTAAGGTAAGGCTCGCTATCATAGCCCTGATTGTCACCAACTTGTAGGCTTTTTAAACGTTCCGTGTGCATCCTTTAAGACAGAAGAGAACTGAGCCGCTACCAACGCCCCTGCACGTATTTGCTTGATAAAATCTATATGTGGCAGTAGGGCACGGCTTGGATTTTTCTGGGGATTGAGGATGCCAACTTTTTTGCCAAGTTGTTCACGGACAATTTTTATTGGTTCCAGCAAGTCAGAATCATTCGACACTACCACGGCTACATCAAAACGCCCCATATGAGCATCATGTAAAAGGTGCGTTGCAAGGTTTACATCTGACCCTTTTTCTTCGGTCTTGATGACGCGTACATATTGCTGACGCTGACCAGGTGTAACGACAAGCGGCATCATGACTTCGTGACTCAGAAAATGCCCCAGATGTATCGAGACACCAGGTAGTGTCCGCAACGCACGCAGGTAGAGCTGTTGGCGGACTGGTTGATCTGGATCATTGGGACGCGCACTCACCAGCGCGGTAAAGTATTTGATTTCGGTTAAGGTGTTTTTTGGAAGCAGCAACTCGCAAAGTTTGCGAACGTCAATCCACCTATAAGGAGTTTCCCTTAGCGCGCCTTAGTAGAAATTGAATCCATCTATGTAGACATTTGTTTTGATATAAGCCTCCAAATATGCAAAAGCCGCCCAGAGGGCGGCTTCGCGCCCGGCCACCGAAGCGACCGGGGGGATATGCCATAATGTATAGCTAATAACGGCCCCTCCGTCAAGGCAGAAAAATCATGCGATATTACCATTAACCATTTCTTAAATATTATCCTTTATATTAACAATAACAACACGAGATAAAGGATAATATGGTTGAAGAGCCCAAAATAATAGAAACAGCTGGAATCGGAGGTCTGCTGGATCAGTATTTGCCTAAAAACTCTTATATTGAGGGTATGCTGAAGCAGCTTGGTTTTACTGAAAAACAGAGCCATGCCACCGGCTATGGGCCGAGTGTCCGCAGCGATCATTTGTATGGCTATTATATTCCCTTATGGGGGCTAACATCTGATGAATTTTTTCAAGATGCACCTAAACAAAGAGAGCCTGCCCCCAATGCTCTGCTCAATGCTTGGGTAACTTGTATTAATGATAAATATGAGGGCGCCTCTATAAAACTCGCTGTTTGAGGCTTGATTTTATGGTATGAGTATTTATCAATTTTTGATGGAGCCTCTGATGATTGCAGCAGTAAACAAACAGCTGGATTTTCTTGGTGTTGAGAAGCGCAGGCGGGAGCTTTCCAATGAAGGCGACCCGTTGGAAGTATTAGCGCGGGTGATTCCGTGGGAGAGTTTTCGCCGTGGTCTTCGCAGCGCATTAGGGCGCGATACGGTGACGA
>CAIJLX010000108.1 GCA_903821695.1 uncultured Alphaproteobacteria bacterium
CCAGAAAATCAAGGAAAATAGACGGCTTGCACTGAGGGTCGACAAACTCGATTCCACTTTCATGGCATTCCTTGCCCTTGCCTTTATCAAACTTGAGGTTTGTTAACAGTGCCTAGTCCTTTCCTGGACGCCGGAATGACCCACGGACTTTACGGGCCCAACCACCCGGCTGCATCATTGCAGTCGGGTCTTTTTTTGTATGAGATTGTCATATTTGGCGGATAAGGCCCGCAGCCGCACTATCGGCGGCACAGGCCTGGGCCTTGCCATCGTCCGCCGCATTTTAGACCGCCATTTAGGCACTATGACCATCGAAAGCACCGTAAATAAAGGCAGTACGTTTACGATTTATTTACCAATTAGGTGATAAACTGCCGCAATGGCGGATGATAAACCCAAGTTTGAATTTAAAATGCCGGATGCAGACAAGCGTAAAGCGCTGCTGGAAGAATATTTGCCTGCCTTCATCAAGCAATATCAAGATGAGCTGCCGGAAGAGTTCTTAAAATCAGCATTAAAACTGGTGCAGATTACTACCGATAAACCCGCTTTTGCAGAATATGTTTTGCAGGATAAGAATCCGCATAAATTACATCAAGCATGCGAATTTATTTCAGAAAAAACGGGTGGCACTAAAACACGCGCAGCACGTGAAATTCAGGATCAACTCATCAATGGACTAATGCGGCGATGGAAAACAAATGTTGCAAAATTCAGGCAAGAAAATGATCCGATGGAAGATGCCACAGAAGGTGTGGAAGGAAAATTCATTCTGGAGATGATGAGTCATCTGTTAGAAAACAATATCAGGTTATGGCTATTTCAGGCGAAACGAAAAGATGATCGCATAGAAAATATTGATGTGGAAGATTTGCGCGGCGAAGCACATCGATTGATGGTGCGGCGCGTTTTTATGTATAATGATGAAAAATCACATTTAAAAACCTATCTGGAAATTGCATTTGGGCATTTCGGCCAATGGTGTGTTGATAAAAAGGAGGTAACAGAAGAAAAGCTATTTGGCTCTTTTGATATACAGAATGATAAGGGCAACACTTTGGATTTTGCAGCCCGCCTTGTAGATACGCGCGAGGCATTGCCAGAAGAAAATGCGCACCAGCAAAAAATTATTGAAGCTGTTCAAACGGTCATAGAAAACCTTGAAGTGGGAGATACAACATATAAGAACAGGAAGTACAATGTTTCTTATAAAGACATAATGCAAATCTATATGCTGGGTGGAAAGGAGGGGGCATATGAGCTTATGGAAAGAGAATATGGTATTAAAATCCTGGTCGGCTGGAGGTATATCTTGCTGCAGCAAAAAATGCCTTTGAGAGGGCTGCAGAAAAAAATCCAGTGCTTCGCGATGCTCTACACTTAATTGACCTTAAGGATGCGAGGAAAGAGGGGCTAAGGGGAGATATCAATCAAAAAAAAGTCTCTATCATAAAAGAACTGAAAGAATTGAATCCTATACAGAAGGCCATTTTAGAAATTTTTTATACCGAAGGTAAAAAAGCAGCACGTCACTTTTTAGAAAGTGAACATGACATGAAAAGAAACTATGCAGAGCATGAGATTAATAGGGCACTTAAGGCACTAAAAAAACTTACAAGGTTTAGTGCTGTAAATTTTGATGAGAAGGATCGTTAGTTTAGTCATCTAAGCGGCACCAGCTTTTTCAATGGTTTAGAAGAAGGTTAGCCTCAGGGAAAACTATCTGGCTAGCGTTTTGGTTAGCAAAACGTGGATGAGAATGGTCTCATAACTACTTTTGGCTTTTCTCTAATCTCACTGGGAAAATTATCAATATCTAAGCTGGTGAAAATAGGTATTGCCGGGAAATTAGCAGTCAAAGCTATTGCTACGGGGATTTTTAAATTCGTTTCCCAAAAAAATTACGTTAATGTTAAAATTTTGCGGATGCTGCCTTATGCGCTGGCATTCAAGATCATTGGGAAATTATAACATGAAATATCTACTTACACTAATTATTGGAGCATGCATTATGTGGCCTTTTTCCCCATCTGCTGCTGAAAAGAATGACCAAAACATGTATGATTTTTCTTTCAAAACTCTCATGGGTGGAAAACCGATGCCTTTATCCAACTACAAAGGGAAGGTGTTGTTAATTGTAAACACGGCTTCTAAATGTGGTTTCACTCAGCAATATGAAGGATTGGAAAAACTCTATGCTGCTTATAAAGATAAAGGCTTGGTGATTATTGGCGTTCCAAGTAATGATTTTGGTGCACAAGAGCAGGGCTCATCCGAAGAGATCGCTCAGTTCTGCAAACTCAATTATGGTGTTTCTTTTCCGATGGCGTCTAAAGAAATTGTATCGGGCGACGACGCGCATCCATTTTATCAATACGCCAGAAAAAAACTGGGGTTTGGTACAGCGCCCAAATGGAATTTCCACAAATATCTGGTGAACAGAAAAGGCGTGCTCATTGATTATTTCAATTCCACAACATCACCCGATTCTTCAAGAGTAAAATCTGCCATCGAGTCCGCACTTAGCGAAACAGAATAATGACACCCAAAACCATTGTCCTTTTTCAGCAAGATTTGAGACTCAGTGATAATCCTGCATTGATTCATGCTGCAAAACGGGGCGAGGTAATTCCTGTTTTTATATGGGATAATATTGAGAATCTCGGTGGCGCCAGCAAATGGTGGCTCCACCACAGTTTGGTTGCATTACAGGCAAGCCTGAATGAGCTGGGCGTTCATTTGATTTTGAGGCAAGGTGATACGGTTACCGTTATTTCACAACTGCTCAAGGAATGTTCGGCCGATGCAGTCTATTGGAACCGCTGCTATGAACCACGCGCGATAGAGAAAGGGCAATCCTTAAAAGCAGCTCTTGAAGCACAAAAGATTGAAGCAAAAAGCTTTAAGGCCGGGTTGCTGTTTGAACCGTGGGAGATTGCAAATAAGCAGGGAAATTTCTTCAAAGTTTTTACACCCTTCTGGAAACACTGCCTTACCCAATCGAATAGTATTGGTGAGCCTTACGAAGTCCCAAAGTTTGTTCCATCTACTCAACGCTATAATTGTGATGAGTTGGCGCAATGGGAGTTACTACCAACGCATCCGGATTGGGCGGGTGGCTTAAAGAAGCTGTGGCAGCCTGGTGAAGAATCAGCCCACCAAAGCCTAGAATCTTTTTTAGATCACCGGCTGAAAGCTTACCCTGAGAAACGAGATATTCCTTCCGATGCCGGCACGTCGTATCTCTCCCCGCATTTGCATTGGGGAGAAATAAGCCCACGTCAGTTGTGGAGCGCAACCCGTTACCATGAAGCACGCACAGGCAATAGCCGCGCTGCAGAAAAATTCTTATCCGAGTTAGGGTGGAGAGAGTTCTCCTACTATTTATTATATCATGTGCCGAGCCTGCCTTCGATGCCGTTTAACCCCAAATTCCAACACTTTCCGTGGGTTTATAATGAAGCGGCACTGCGCGCATGGCAACGTGGCAAAACCGGCTATCCGCTGGTAGATGCGGGTATGCGCGAATTATGGGAAACGGGCTACATGCATAACCGTGTGCGTATGATTGTCGCATCCTTCCTCACCAAACATTTGCAACTGGATTGGAAACAGGGTGCTGCATGGTTTTGGGACACGTTGATCGATGCGGATTTGGCAAATAATAGCGCAAGCTGGCAATGGGTTGCAGGTTGCGGTGCCGATGCATCGCCTTATTACCGGATTTTCAATCCTATCCTTCAAGGTCAGCGGTTTGATCCATCCGGAGAGTATGTAAGGCGCTGGATTCCAGAATTATCAAAACTACCGGACGTCTATATCCACTGCCCATGGGAAGCAGATGAAAAAACACTGCGTACTGCAGGAGTGACGCTGGGTAAAAATTACCCCAATCCTATTGTGAACCATTCGATTGCCCGCGAAGCTGCCTTGCAGGCATATAAGATTTTTAAAAATGTTTAGTCTTTATTCGCAATTTCAACTGAAACAAACTCATACAAACATGGCGTGTTATTTTCAATTCTGGCGTTCGAATAACTTTCTGTTATCAATATATAAGTAAAATGGATATATGCCGCTAGAGCAACGATTTAAAACTCATATTGCCACGCATACTATTAACCGGGTGGGCTGGCTTCGTGCGGCAATTCTGGGTGCGAATGATGGTATTTTATCCGTAGCAAGTATCTTAAGCGGCATGGCTGCTGCCAATATGCCTAAAGAAACCATTCTGTTGTCGGGTATTGCCGCTTTAGTTGCAGGAGCTGCGTCTATGGCGACAGGAGAATATGTTTCCGTTAGCTCTCAATCAGACACCGAAAGGGCAGACCTTGAGCGCGAAGCGCATTCTCTAAAAACAAATCCACAATTTGAATTGGAAGAACTCACTCAGCTTTATGTTGTGCGGGGATTAGACGAACATTTAGCCACGCAAGTGGCAACACAATTAATGAAAAAGGATGCGCTAGGCGCTCATGCTCGTGATGAGCTTGGTATTTCAGACATGCTTGTTGCAAGGCCTTTACAGGCGGCTTTTGCTTCAGCAGCAAGCTTTATTCTGGGGGCAATTCTTCCTGTATTGGTAGTATTAGCTACACCAGAAAATATGCTGCTGCCGGCCATTATTAGTATAACGCTGTTATGCCTGGCTACACTCGGTGCTGTCGGTGCAAAAATCGGTGGCGTGAAGATGCTTACGCCTACATTACGAATGCTGCTGTGGGGTAGCCTTTCGTTAGGTCTTACGACACTCGTTGGTATTTTGTTCAATGTTTCAGTGTAGCTATCTTACTCAGAGGCAATTCCTCATATCCTCTTTATAAATTAATCCGCATAAAGACTTATGCTCCAAAACTTACCCATTCTCCTCATCCCCGGTCTCGGCACTTCACCTCGGACTTATTCGGGCATTCTTCCTGAATTATGGAAACATGGTTCGGTGGCGATTGCGAATCAAACGCTGGATGATTCTATGGAGGCGATGGCTGCGCGGATATTAGCAGAGGCGCCGCGGCAGTTTGCACTGATTGGGCATTCGATGGGTGGGTATATTGCGTTTGAGATATTGCGCCAGGCGCCGGAGCGGGTGCTAAAGTTGGCGCTGCTTAATAGTTCTGCCCGGCCGGATAATGAGGAAGCAAAAGAGAAGCGCAAAAAGCAGATCGAAAAAGCCGGGCAGGGAGGATTTTCTGAGATTATCGAAGGGGCGCTGCCTATGTTTGTGCATTCGGCGCATAAGGGTGATAAACGCCTGCAGGAAATTATCACTGCTGCACATCATGATGCTGGCGCCAAAGCCTATATCCGCCAGCAAACGGCGATTATGGGGCGCAAGGATTCCCGGTCTGATTTGAAGGTTATTAAAATCCCCACACTGATTTTGACTGGTGATGAAGATAATCTCATCCCACGCGAACCCTCCGAGGAAATGGCAGCTGGTATCACAGGCGCCAAATTGACCATCGTGCCACAAAGCGGGCATATGGCACCATTAGAACAGCCAGAGTTGGTAAGCCGGGCTTTGGCGGAATGGCTGGATAAATAACCTTAGCATATGATATTGTCCGGATCGTTCTGAGTGATATGGATAAATTATGCATCCTACGAAGAAGCCAAACGAATTAAGAAATACATTAGCATATTTCGCTATTTGCGCTTTTGTGGGCTATATCGCGAGTTTAATTTATCCGCTGGATCCCACTGTTTATTTTGATAGACCAATTTTTTTCCCTCCTAAAATTTTCAAAATATATAACGATGCATCTGCTTGGATAAAATATGCGTTAGCTGCATTCTTCACTAGTTTTTCGGTGATCAGTGTTTACGGTAGAATTAATACGAATGTTTTTTCAAGAATTCCCCCAGATAGGGTAAGAAAAGACGTGGGTCACATCGTTAAATATACCGTGGTGCCAATTTTTATAACCATATGCTACCTCATGCTTTTTCTAAAAGCCGAATTCGGTGTAGACTTGATACCTTAAGTCGATAACTTGCACTTCGCTCGCCGTAGCACTATTATTCTATCAATAATGGAGAGCGAAAATGGCATATGCATTTAAAACACTGAAATCGCCGGTTGGAGAATTGAAACTCGTTGCGAGTGAGCAAGGCTTGGCGGCTATTTTGTGGGAGAATGATGATCCGAAACGGGTGAAGTTAGACACGTTGACGGAAGATAATAATCATCCGATTTTGCTCGCCGCTGAGAAACAGCTAAAGGATTATTTTGCCGGGAAATTGCAGGCATTTTCGTTGAAGCTGGATTTTGTGGGCACGGAATTTCAGAAAAAAGTGTGGAACGCGTTGCTCACCATTCCCTTTGGTCAAACCCGAAGTTATAGCGAAATCGCGCAGCAAATTGGCAGCCCTAAAGCAGTGCGAGCGGTTGGTGCGGCGAATGGCAAAAACCCGATTTCAATTATTGCGCCATGCCACCGGGTGATTGGCGCTAATGGGAAACTGACTGGATTTGCGGGTGGGCTTGAAGTGAAGGCGCAGCTGCTTGGCATTGAATCCAAAGGGCAGGTGAGGGCGGCTGCCTAATTGACCCTTGCTTCTACTTCCTTATAACTATATGATTAATAAGGAAATTTGAGGGCATTAGATGAAACCGGTATTTATTATAGTAGCAATCTCGGTCTTGGGAGTGCTGGGTTATTATTTTCTGAATACACCGGCCGCGCTGAGCGAAACGGAAATGAAGCTTTATAATTCTTGTTTAACATCGAAAGCTCCTAAAGATTTGCGTACGGAGTCGATGTGCCAGTGCCAAGCAAGAAAATGGGGCGCAGGAACGTGGAGTTCTGCTGAAGGGATCGGCAATTCAATCGAAATTAAAAAAGAATATGTAGATGACCTGATTAAAAATTGGGGAAACACTACTTTGCCAAAGGGAGCGCAAGTTTCAAAGATGGCAGCGGGCGACCAAGAAAAATTAGGGCTGGTGATGGGAATTAGTTTTGAATGCATGCAAGAAACCGGGGTGATTAAACCTGGTGCGCTTGATAATTTGAAAAATGTTTCTCAGCCATAAAGGGAACCTCTCATGTTTTATTACATTCTGCTCTGCCTAACCTTTGCAATCTTAAATGCCCTTCGTGGTGGTGCATATATCTCTCGCCCACTAGCTGCAGCATTAATGGGGGTGGCATATGGCATTTATTTGACAGTAACCGGCATTAACATTGGCGATGTGGCGGTTTGTGCGTTGATTACAGGCGTTTTTCTTTATCTCGGCTTGCTCATTGGTTGGGGCAAAGGTTTTGCGGCGATTACGGGCATTTATGACCCAACTCAAAAGGAATTCCTGCCTTCGGATATCGTCGGCAATTGGGTTTATGCTAAAACGAACAACGGCTATCTTGCGGGCGTAGTCTGGATGACCATTCGTGGTGTGTTGTTTTACCCAACCTATGCGGTGCTTGCGTTATATACGGGTGATTCAGGTTTCTACACCTCCGGCCTGCTCGTATTCACCATGGGGCTTGCGTATGGCGTGATGCGTTATGTGCCGCAACAGCAATATGCGGTGCGTTGCGCGGAGCTGTTGTTTGGCTCAATTTTAGGGCTGGCGTTAGTGATTGGTTAGTCATCTATCCGCTTGACAGCGCAAATGCGAGAGATTATCAATAGCGGCTCTTATTAAGAATCATTCTCGCCTTATTTTTTTACATCACGGAACTATCTCATGCAAAAAACTACGTTCTTTTCGGCCATCCTGTTTTCATGCCTATTGGTTTCTGTTTCTGCACAGGCGAAGGATTATGTGCTGACATTGAAAAATAACAAATTCGTGCCACAGGAATTGACCATTCCGGCGAAGCAAAAAGTTAAAATCACCGTTAAAAATGAAGATGCAACTCCTGCTGAGTTTGAAAGCTTCGATCTAAACCGTGAAAAAATAATTGCGCCGCATGGCCAGGTTGTAGTGGTTGTCGGGCCGCTTGATGCAGGTACTTATACCTTCTTTGATGAATTCCATAAAGATACAGCTACCGGTACTTTAATCGTTAAGTAAGGGTATGTTTATGATGAAAAGAATGAGCGTAACGGCTGCTCTTGCGTTTGTCGTTTCTTCACCTGCTTTTGCGCTGGATGAAATTTATTCTCCGAATACGGAATATCGTGAGTTATCGTTGGAATATAACGGTAGCCGCACGATTGATAATCATTCCGATAAAAACAATGCACAGGGACATGGAATTGGCATTGAAGCAGGGGTGACGCCTCGCCTCACTTTAGCCTTAAGTGGCGGCTTTGCAAAATCACGGGGTGAGTCGACCGATCTTGAGGATGTAGAAGTAGAAGGCCGTTACCAATTTTTTGAACAGGGTGAAAACTGGGTCGATAGCGGCTTGCTGCTGGCTTATGGCTTTTCAACGCAGAGCAACGAACCCAATACGGTTGAAGCAAAAATATTGCTACAAAAGGATATCAATAAAGTAACCAGCACGGCCAATATTGGTGTGGAGCAAACTGTTGGTAAAAACTCGGATGGCACCGGCGGGCCAGAATATGTTCTGCTGTGGAACACGCGCTATCGTTATAATGTATATTTCCAACCGGGCATTGAGCTGCAGAGTGAATTCGGCCAAGGCCATACGCTCGGGCATTTTGATGAGCAGGAGCATTATATTGGCCCAGCGGTTTATGGAAAATTGTTCAATAAAGTAAAATACCAGGCGGCGTGGCTTGCAGGCGTTAGCGATGCAGCGGCGCAAAGTGCGGCGCGTGTAACATTGGAATACGAGATGAATTTCTAATGCTCGCAACTCTCCTCATCGTCTTTCGTGAAATGATCGAAGCGGGCCTGATTGTAGGCGTGGTTCTCGCAGCGACGAGAGGGGTGCCTAACCGCAGCCTCTGGGTAGCTTATGGTATTTTGGGTGGCATTGCCGGGGCCTGCGTGGTTGCAGCATTCGCCAGTCAAATCAGCGCAGCCATGGAAGGTTCAGGGCAGGAATTATTCAACGTTTTTATTTTGCTGCTCGCGGTGTTGATGTTGACCTGGCACAATGTATGGATGGCTCGCCATGGGCGTGAGATGGCGTTGGAAATGAAGCATGTGGGTGAGGCGGTGAAATCTGGCCGCCGTTCGCTTACAGCGCTTGCGATTGTGGTCTGGATTGCGGTGCTGCGCGAAGGGTCAGAGGTGGTGTTGTTCCTCTATGGCATCGCACTTTCAAATAATGATTCGGCTTTGGCGATGGCCTTGGGTGGCATATGCGGCATCGTATTGGGTGGCATTATTTCGGCGTTGATGTATCTCGGTCTGTTGCGTATTCCAACCCGCCATTTATTCCGAGTGACAAGCTGGCTGATTGCGCTGCTTGCGGCTGGCATGGCGGCACAGGCGGTATCGTTATTGCATCAAGCACAAATCATCACTTGGTGGGATACGACATTGTGGAACAGCTCTGCCCTTATCTCCGAAGACAGCATCCCTGGCAAAATATTGCATACGCTGATTGGCTATACAGATCGCCCAACCGGTATGCAATTGGCCGTTTATGCCATTACATTAAGTATTATTTTTGCACTTCTGCATCTGCTAGGCCATGCACCTAGGAGGCGTAGCCAAGCCTAATCAATTATAGTAAAATCGCCCTATGGGCGAGTATATCTGCACAATCTGCCATTATGTCGGGATGCCGAAAACCGCGAAGCGTGGCAGCGGTAAAATCGAGAAATTCGGTTGGATGATTTTTCCGTTAGGGCTGCCCTATACACTCTGGCGCATCGTCAGTAAAATCAGAACCTGCCGCCATTGTGGCTGCCCTGTAGTGCCCGTGAATAGTAATGAAGGCAGAAGGTTGGAAGCAATGGAAATGGCTGCACTTGGCCCTATCGCCCCCATCAAACCAAAAGCACCACCTCCACCGAAAGCGGAGCCTGTAAAGCCAGCTCCTAAACCGGAAGTATCAAATCAAGATCCGACTGAGTGGTGACTCACTTCGCCGGCATGTCAGTTATTTAATCTTCAGAAACAACCGCTCAACCTTCGTCCGTGCCCAGGGCGTTTTGCGCAGGAAGGTGAGGCTGGATTTGATGCTGGGGTCAACTTTAAAGCAGCGCACATTGATGCGGTCGCCGAGTTCTTCCCAGCCATAATGCTCCACCACACGGGTGAGGATCACTTCTAGCGAAAGCCCGTGCAGCGGATTATTGGGCTGGTCCGTCATGCATTTTTACCCGGATTTTCTTCTCGCCGACTGTGGAGCCGTTGAGCGCTTGAATCGCCGCATTGCCATGGTGCATATCTGGCATTTCAACAAAGCCGAAACCCTTCGATTCGCCGGTCGCTTTATCCATCACAATCACGCAGGATTTAATGCTGCCGTGTGATTTGAACAAATTAAACAGCTGATCCTGCGTTGTTGTGCGCGGCAGGTTTAATACGATTATTTTCATTTACGCCACGTCTCCATCATCAAATTCAAACGCATCCTGCATAAACCAGGCGAGAATGAAAGCGGCAATGATCACAACCACGCAATAACCCATCGTAAACAGCCCAATTCCGCGCACGGTGAGGCGCGAAACCTCCGCCATGGCCATAAAATCATTATGCGTGATGCCAAACATCACATGTTACATATAATCCCCGCGGCGATATTCGTCATAGGCCAGCCCATAGCCAAAATGGAAATTCGACAAGGTCATAAAAAACCCGAACAGCGCATTCAGCCAATGCTCTACCCGGCTGCGCCAATCGACATACACCCACGCCCGAAACAACAAATATCCGCCAAGAAAAATAGAGCTGCCATGCCCCATATAAGCAATGATCAGTTCCGGATAACTCGTAAACGACAGCAACAAAATCAGCAGGCTAAAACACACCGCCGGAATCCAGAAAAACGAGCCATTTTCTCGCAGCCGATAACAAAAATATCCCAACCCCAAAAACACCAGAATCTGCACAAACCAACTATGCCCAATGGTCAGCGACATTCCGCCGGCCTGATCCGCCCCAAACATTGTAAAAATCATCGGAATCGCGGGTTGGCCGAATAGCCAATAAAAGAAAGTATGCCCCATCTCATGCGCCATCGTATCCGCCATATGCAGCCCAGCCGCCGCGATATAGAACGGGAAAACAACGCTCGTCGTCGGCGAAATCGCGAGCAGCGCCACGATTAGCGCACTACTCATCACGATTAATGTTGCCCGGTTAAACATATAAATTCTCCGCGAAAAACAGCGTATCGCGCTTCGCAGAAAATGTCCAATTTTTGGCATATTTCTTGCTTATTACTCTGCACAGAAAAAGGAGAGAGTATGGATATTTCAAGCATTAGCAGCATCAACTGGTCTGCACTAGGCAGCACTAAAACCCAAAATCGGCAAAATTTACCCGGCAATGTTGCCCCCGCAACCAACATCACTGCGGCACCCAAAGCGCAAGACAGCGCCATGCAGGAATTCAAAGATTACATGAGCCAAACCACGGCTGAGCGCATGATGTATAGCTGGCTAGCCGAACACGGCATCACCAAACAACAATTCGACGCCATGAGCGACCCCGAAAAACAAAAACTCCTCGCCCAAATGAAGCAGGAGATTGAGCAGAAGATTAAACAGAATGTCGAGAAGGCGGTTACGACGAATATTCTGGTTTAGGAATATTTTCCTTAAAAAGAATAGTATAAATTGGCCCTACTCATTTCTTTAGAGCCAATTTAAAATGGACCTACCACCACTCTATAAATATCTGGACATTGCAGGGGCTGAAAAAACCCTTGTGAATAGAACATTTAAATATGCAAAACCTTCAGATTTTTATTTGAATAATGACAAAACGGATATGACTATTGAACAGTTATTTCCTGTAAATGAACTAGAAGTTCTACAAATTATAAATCAAAATTTAATTGATGTTTTGATCAAAAATTTAAACAGAGATCCAACAAGTTTGAATCCTCAGTTGTCATTTATACATCAAGCATTTCGTAATGATCCGGAGATTGCAAAAAGAATAAAAGAAAAAGTGTCTAGAGATTCTATTTTAGACATCTGGGATGTAGATAAATATACGAAATTTTGTAGAGAAACAGTTAGTTGGATAAATGATTTTTTACAGGGCTATAGAGTCTTGTGTGTAAGCGATAGTGTGAATTCACTAAAAATGTGGAATTTATATTCACAAAATGGAGAAGGCATTTCTCTAAGAATAACACCAAGTTCTGATCTTAAAAAAGATTCGGCGTTTAAGTTATTTAGAAAAGTTGAATATGCAGCTGTAAGACCTCCATTATTTAATGATGTACTAAGTTTTATAGAGGAGAGTTTGTTTGGTGATCTTAGAAAAAGGGAAAAAAGGATTTTAGAAAATATAATTTATACAAAAACCAAAGAGTGGGAACACGAGAGAGAATATAGGCTTGTTATTCCTATGCATGAGAATACTCTGCCTTATCATTCAGAATAGTTGTCTGGGCTATATCTCGGCGAAAAAATAAGCGCATCTAATCGCGAAAGATTTATAGATCTTGCAAAAAATATAAACCCACAGATCACTATTTTTCAGGCTATTTCTTGTGCAAATGGTCGCTTAGATTTTCTTCCCATAGAGAAGTAAAACTCACCCAGGCAATTTATCGAAATAAATCAAATAGCCGCCCACAAGTACTACCCACAGCAGTGAGAAGGGCAGCAAGACTTTCCAGCCTAGGCGCATGAGTTGGTCGTAGCGGTAGCGGGGGAAGGTGGCGCGGATCCAGAGGAAGCAGAAGAGGAGGAAGAAGATTTTGCCGATGAACCAGATGGGGCCTGGGATGGCGTATAAAATTGGCAGATCGAGCGGAGGCAGCCAGCCGCCGAGGAACAAAATGGTCATCATGCTGCAGATCAAAATCATGTTCGCATATTCGCCGAGGAAGAACAGCGCAAACGTCATCGACGAATATTCGACGTTAAAGCCCGCCACGAGCTCCGCTTCCGCTTCCGGCAGATCAAACGGGTGACGGTTGGTTTCCGCCAGCGCTGAAATGAAAAACACGACGAACATCGGGAACAAAATGCCAAACACATGCCAGCCGCCTTTTTGCGCCAGCACAATATCCGACAGATTCATCGAGCCGACAACCATCAGCACCGTCACCACCACCAGGCCGATCGACACTTCATACGACACCATCTGCGCCGCAGAGCGGATCGCGCCCAGGAACGCATATTTCGAATTGCTCGCCCAGCCGGCAATGATAATTCCATAAACGCCGAGCGACGAAATCGCGAACAGATACAGCACGCCGACATTAATATTGGCAAGCACCATGCCCTCACCAAACGGCACCACCGCCCAGCCGATCAGCGCCAACACAAACGTGATCATTGGCGCCAAAATAAACAGCGCCTTGTTCGCACCGCTCGGGATAATCACTTCCTTAAACATCAATTTCAGCGCATCCGCCCAAGGCTGGCCAAGGCCAAGCCACCCTGTCATATTCGGGCCTTTGCGCATCTGCATCCAGCCAATCACTTTGCGTTCGGCGAGCGTGAGATAGGCCACTGTCACCAACAGCGGCACCACAATCAGCAAAATTTTGCCGAGGGTCATTAATACAAACAGCACCTGCGGCTGATCGAGAAACGCGAGAATATCATCCATGCATTTGGTATAGCAGAATAAATTGGTGTGTAAATAACTCCATACCAATAGTGTCATTCTCGGCCTTGAGCCGAGAATCCATCGACATAAAAAAGATGGATCCTCTGGTCAAGCCAGAGGATGACAGTTATTTTTTATAGTAACCCGAAGCAATACAACATAATCGCCTTCTGCACATGCAGGCGGTTTTCGGCTTCGTCCCACACGACGGATTGTGGGCCATCGATGACGCTCGCCGACACTTCTTCGTCGCGGTGAGCGGGCAGGCAGTGCATGAAGAGCGCATCTGGTTTTGCTTTTTTCATGAGAGCGTCATTCACAGTGTAATCGCGCAGCAGTTTCATCCGCATTTCTTTATTGGTTTCGCCCATGGAAACCCACGTATCGGTCACCACCAAATCGGCATTCTTAACCGCTTCATCGGCATTTTCGCTCAATGTAATATCGGCTCCGAGTGCACGTACTTCTTCCATCACATCGGCCGGCGGGCAAAGTTTGCCGGGGCTTGCGATATGCATTTTGAATTTGAATAGGCCGGAAGCTTGCATCCAGGAAGTGAGCACGTTGTTGCAATCACCCACCCACGCCACTTTTTTGCCAGCGATATCGCCGCGATGTTCCTGATACGTCAGCAAATCCGCCATAATCTGGCAAGGGTGACTGAAATTGGAGAGGCCGTTAATAACCGGAATTGTACCACATTCAGCCATCTCGACTAAGGTTTCATGCTCATAACAACGGATCATGACCATATCGATATAACGCGAAATAACTCGCGCAGTATCCGCCACGGTTTCACCACGGCCGAGTTGCAAATCATTGCGCAGCAAAGTGATGACGTTGCCGCCGAGTTGGCGTACGCCAACCTCGAAAGAAACACGTGTTCTGGTCGATGGTTTTTCGAAAATCAGGGCGACGGATTTACCTTTGATTTTGTCAGTATAGTTTGCCGGATTTTTTTTGATGTCAGCCGCCACGACAAGCAGCTTTTTCAGCATGTCTGGTTTTAGGTCATCCAAATCTAAGAAGTGATGGGTGGTCATGCAAATTTCTCACACGCTGCTTCGAACTTTGGCAGGGCCTCATCGATATGTTCTTTCTGCAAAATCAACGGCGGCATTACACGCAAGACATTATCGGATGCCTGTACGGTCAGCAATTTTTCTGCCCGCAGCGCATTCACAAAATCTAAATTTGGTACCCGCATTTTAACGCCGATCATGAGGCCCACGCCGCGGATTTCTTCGATCACTTCGGGGAAGCGTTGGTGTAATGCTTTGAGCCGCTCGCGCAAATATATTCCCTGCGTCACGACATTATCCAAAAAGCCTTTTGACAGCAATTCATCAACCACGGCATTGCCCACCGCCATCGCGAGTGGGTTCGAACCATAAGTCGAGCCATGGCTGCCTGGTTTCATGCCTTGCGCGGCTTTATCAGTTGCCAAACATGCGCCCATCGGGAAGCCGCCGCCGATGCCTTTGGCGGAAGAAGCGATATCGGGGTTCACACCCACCCATTCGTGGCTGAAGAGTTTGCCGGTTCTGCCCATGCCGCATTGTACAGCGTCATACATTAGCAATAACCCATGTTTATCGCAGAGTTCTCGCAGGGCTTTGAGGAAGCCTTCGGGCGCTGGTTTGATGCCGCCTTCGCCCTGGATCGGCTCGATTAAGATGCCGCCGGTTTGTGGGGTGATGGCTTTTTTGACGGCTTCTAAATCGCCGTAATCGACATGGTCAAAACCATCGACCAATGGCTCGAAACCTTTGGTGTTTTTGCCGGGTTCGCCGGCGGAAATGGTGGCCAAGGTGCGGCCGTGGAAGGCGCCCATGAAGCAGACGATGCGGTATTTATCGGGGTTGCCGGTTTCGTCGTGATATTTGCGGATCATTTTTATGCCGCATTCGACGGCCTCAGCACCGGAATTACAGAAAAATACCTTATCCGCAAAGCTATTGGCGACGAGTTTTTCGGCCAACGGCTCCAGGCCCTGGATTTGATAGAGGTTTGACACATGCCAGAGTTTTTTAGCTTGCTCGGTGAGGGCTTTGACGAGTTTCGGATGGCTGTGGCCCAAGGAATTCACCGCAATTCCCGCCGCAAAATCCAAATATTTCTCGCCTTCGGGCGTAAAAAGATACACCCCTTCGCCATGGCTAAAAGTCAGGTTTGTGCGGTTATAAACTGGTAAAACAGCAGACATAAGAAGCGAGGGATTATGGCTGTTTTCCGCCACAAGTCAAATTGTTCCGTGTTATTTTCCCGGCTTTGCCGCCTGCAATTTGCGGTCAGGGGATTCGCCGGTGAGTTTCATTTCGACATTGGAGAAGGGGATGCGGATGTTGGCGGCGGTAAGGGCGTGGAGCACGCGTTTGCGTATATCGCTGCTGTATTTGACGGTGTTACTGACGTCTTCGATAAAGAAGCGTAATTCAACCAGCAAGCCAGTGGGGCTAAAATCGCGGAAATTGACGCTAGGCGCTGGGTTTTTGAGGGCGCCGGGATAGTCTTTTGCGCAAGCAAGAAGGGCTTCTTCGAGCTGTTCGATATTGCTCGTATAATCCACAGTTACAGGAATATCGATGCGGGCCATGCGGTCATGGTGCGACCAGTTTTTGACGGCGTTTTGCAGCAGATCCGAGTTCGGGATGATAACGGTTGCGCGGTGAAAAGTTTCAATCTCGGTTGAGCGCACACGGATGCTGGTTATGATGCCTTCGTTAAGGCCAACAACGACCCAATCGCCCACTTTTACGGGGCGTTCGATGAGCAAGATGATGCCGGAAACGAAATTATTTACGATATTTTGTAAGCCAAAACCGATACCAACCGAAAGTGCACCGGCGATCAAAGCGATGCTTGAAAGGTTGATGCCTAAAATCGACATCGCGATCAGTAAACCTAACAGGGTGCTGATATACCCAGTAAAAGTGATGATGGAATCTTTTAAGCCCGAATCTAAATGCGTGCGGGGGAAGATTTTTGTATGCAACAAACTTTGGCAAAGCCTTGCAAACACGCGGAAGGCGATGAAAGTAATGAGTGCAATAACCACATCCACCGGCTGAATTTTAAAGCTACCGATGGTGATGCTATAATGCAGCCATTCTTTCATTTCAGGGGTGAGTGTCATGTTTTAATCTTATAGCCTTTTTTCAAGATCATATACGCCACCACCCACAATATAATATTGCCAGCAGTGATAAAGATGGCGCCCAATAGCATGTTGCCATCGCTGTAGCCGGTCATGCCGTAGCGGAAACCGTCGATCATGTAGAAGAAGGGGTTGAAGTGGGTGATGATATACCAAACTTCGGGCAGGCGGTGGACGGAATAAAACGTGCCAGCGAGGAAGGAGAGGGGGGTGATGATATAGCTGGTAATCGCCGCCATTTGGTCGAACGAATCAGCGATGATGCCGCTGATCATGCCCAGCAACGAGAGCAGCAAGCAAGCGCTGACGGAGTAAAAGAGAACCACCCAAAAATGTTCGATATAAATAGCCGAAAATGCCCATACCGAGATCCATACCATCACGCCGACCATCAGGCCACGGGTCACTCCGGCCATCACCATCGCGAACAACATTTCTCCCGCTGAGATTGGGGGAATCAGGTAATCCACAACCGTACCGAGCACTTTTCCCATGATGAGGGAGGAGGAGGTATTGGCAAACGATTGCTGAATCATGGTCATCATAATGAGCCCTGCGCCCATGAATTGGCCGAAGGGAACGCCCTGTATTTCGCCGATGTTTTGGCCGAACGCCAACAGGAAAATCGCTAGGAATAACATGGCGTTAACCATGGGCGCGATGAGGGTTTGGTTATAAACTTTAAGGAAACGGCCAATTTCCTTCTTATAGAGGGTCCAGAGACCCGGCCAATTGATGGTGCTGAAATAGGTCATGGGCACGCTCTAACAGTTTTGATAAAAGAATGCATTAAGATGTTTGTAATTATGTGATAATTAAGCGATAATTGGGAATGGCGGGGCTCATGCAGAAAATTCCCAAGACGGAATGTAACCTACTCAATTATACGGAATTTCTGGTGGCCTTGCAAAACACCTTGGCCGCCGGTTTTGCTCCTAAAAGCACACAAGCAACCTTCCTTGAAGTCTGCATCAATAACTATCCGAATATCATCAGCTGGTATGATTATGTGAGGGCGAATGAGATCGTCGCTGAGCTTGTTGGTCGTTTTGCGGAAATTTTGGATGGAGAGGATAGTCTCTCTCGCATGCATCTCGATCGCGTCTGGTTTTTGCTCAAAGGTTATACCGCGAAGGAACTCGAGAAAGCGGTCAAAAAAATTCATGATGTGGTGGAGAATTTCGAAAATAAACTCTTCCGCAAACCGATGCATATCGTTGCCAGCATCGGTAGTGTGAACCTGCCGAAATCAAACGGCACGGTGGATGAAATTCTGCACAAAGCCTATATCGCCCGCACCTCCGCCAATGGCACTAACTCGCTTTATTATGCGCGGTTTGAGGATATGGAAAGCGGCCTCATCGCCAGCCGCAACGAAGCGCAGGTGATGTATGACGTGCAGCAAATCATCGATAATGAACGTTTCCAAGCCGCCTATCAGCCCATTATCTGCGCCAAAACCGGCGAGACCGAATATTACGAATGCTTGCTGCGCATCACCAGCCCCGGCGAAGCTCCGGTTTCCGCTGGTGGCTTAATCCCAATCGCCGAGAAAATGAATTTCATTAAAGTGATCGATCGGATCATGCTGCAAAAAGTAGTCGAGCAACTCCGCCAAAACCCGAAATTAAAGCTGACCTTCAATATTTCAAACGCCACCACCGATGATGCCGAGTGGCTCAAAATGTGTAGCAAGCTTCTCAAAAACACCAGCATCAGCAGCCGTATCTTAATCGAAATTACCGAAACCGCCGCCCACAGAGACTTACGCGGCACGGCTTATTTCGTCGCCTCGCTTCAAGGCCTAGGTTGCCAAGTAGCGCTTGATGATTTCGGCGCCGGCTACACCTCATTCCGCCAATTAAAAGCGCTATCAGTCGATATGGTCAAAATCGACGGTGCTTATATCAAAGACATCACCTCTAACCGCGATAACCAAACCTTCGTCAAAACCCTCATCGATTTCACCAGCAACTACGGCCTTAAAACCGTGGCCGAATTCGTCGAAACCGGCGACGTCGCCAAAATGCTACTCGATATGAACGTCGATTATTTGCAAGGTTACTATTTCGGCAAACCCCAAATGGATGCGCCTTGGAAGGAATAGATTAGCGGGATCTTTCTTCTTCACCGCCGCGTTGAACTTTTTCCTTAAATGTTGGGCGGGTGTGAAGTGCCTCATGGAGTATAATCATCTCAGAAGATGGATCGGTTGCTAAATAACGGGTAGCAGTGATACGTCCTGGTTCATCCGGTAAAGAGCCTTCAATTGTTGCTTTGAAGGTAATAAAATCGCCATTGGCATCGGTTGCTGGAGGTAAAGTTAGAAATTGGGGCCAAAATTCTTCCGGATTTAAATCAAACATTTTTTTTAATGCTGCTAATTCCCCTGAAATTTCTTGTGTAGGTTCTAGGCTTATTAATTGAATAGGCCGGCCTGCATTGCTGGCACCCGCTAACAGAAGGTAATATTTTGCCATTTCATATTGTTGGTTGAGAACTTCTAGTTCCTGTGGGCTTGGCTTTTTGCTATTTAAGAGTGCTGCAAGAACGGGCCTGATACGGCCCTCATCCTCAACCGCATGCTCAAGTTCATGCCTGCCATCGGCAATTTTTTGCAGGTTCTCTTGGATAGCTTTAGGATCCAATTCTGCGAAAGGTGCGTTGAGGGCATTCACTGTCTCATTCCATAAAACAAATGGTGAGTTACTCAAATCGGCAATTTCAAGTACACCCATACGCCTGCTTTTCTGAGCCAGCTGGATATCGATACTTTTGAGCAATTCTTGTGCCTTTTCTAACGGAAATCTCTCCTGCATAAGATCGTCTAGCATTTTGCCATAGAAGTAAGACTCCAGTATCTCCGGAGAAATATGCCCTGCATCTAGCAATGCCTGGTAAGGCTCAATATTTGCTGTAGCCATGATGGGAGAAGTAAGGTCTGGCAAAGGGCCTTTTGCCACCTGGTTGCTCCAGAATAATCCGAGCCCCGCTATAATAGAAGCAGCAAGAGTAAGTGGACCTCTCAAGGGAATTTTTTTATTGTTTTGGTCGCTCATAAATGGCCTTCCACCATTTTAACGATGATAACTTAAGAAAACGTTAAGTGCCTTAATAAGTTGGCTTGTTAAGAAAATATTAACTTAATTTCCTTATAATAAGAGGGTGCACGATAAACCACAGATCATATTTAACCCTATTTATTACCGGCTAGAGGCGGAGCAGATTGCGCCCTTTTTAGGTGCTGGAATGGAGCTTATTGTCGTTCCTGGGAGCGCAGTATTACTAGGAAAGAAGAGTGCTTTGCATCGCGCATGCGCACGTTTGAACGTAGATGTTCTGGTAGATCACCTTATTCACTTGCCGGGCGATGCGAAACATCTCTACCGCAATGCAACCAGTGACCCGCTGTTGAATGTGTTAGAGATGGCGACGGATAATGTCCCTTTTCGAATGGGGTTATCAGATACAATCTCGCGGCTGGTTGAGGCGATTGATAAGAATAAAGAAGGCTATTTTAAGCAATGTTCGGATGTACTGACCCATTATTTAAACATCGAATTAGCGCATGCACCTCGAAATTCGCCAGAAGCTATCGTTAGACTTCGAATGTATCCCCAATATTATATCGATAACCAGCAGGATGGTTTGCCTGCTCGCTCTATCCAGAAAATAGAGCAAGAAATAGAGAAGTTACCTCCGTTGCTTCGCCGCTATCATGAGAAAGAACTGATCGATATTGCAATACAGCCAAGTTATGCCTCCTCACAATTACTTCCGGCAATTCGCACTGTTGTCATCGGCACTTTGGCCTTGGATCTGGAAACACCAAAACACAAAAGCAGTCTTCCGCAATCCATGTTGCGGGAAGGATTGCGCCGTAGTGGTGATGTTGCAATCGGTTTTTCAAAATCCCCAGAATGGATCGCTGCCTGCGAAGAACAGATGAGGCACGGCCTTACCGATGCAGAAAATTTTCTGAAGGCAACACGGTCTGCCCCTAAAGCAACCCTCGAAGAGTATAAAGAGAGTGGCTGGCCTATTGCAGCTGAAATGCTAGCCAATTATTTTTATGCAAAAGACGAATTAGAATCCATGCACTCGCGAGCCGGCTGCGGGAATCCATTATCCTGGGTAATGATGGTGAAAGGCAAAGAAACACATATAGATTCAAACCTTGCCAAACTCTTTCCCGAAGTGCACCACCTCGCTAAAGACTTCGAACCACAATTAGAGGCATACCTAAACCAAAAACATGGCCGGCCCAAAAGCGTTAAGGGCAGGGGTTAGAAAACTCTTTCTGAATTGCTTCCAGTTCCTGCAATATTTCTGGCGATAACGTAAGTTTTGTACTTTCGATATTACTCTTCAACTGTTCCATCGTCGTAGCGCCAATAATGTTGCTGGTGACAAACGGGCGGGTGGTTACGAATTGTAGGGCGAGTTGAGAAAGCTGCAGGTTATGCTTTTTCGCAAGCTCTATATATTTATCCGTCGCCGCGAAACCATAGGGGTTGTTATAGCGCTGGAAGCGGGAATAGAGGGTTAGGCGGGAACCTTTGGGCATTTCGCCGCCCGCGTATTTGCCGGTGAGCATGCCAAAGGCCAGCGGCGAATAGGCGAGTAGGCCGACTTTTTCTTTGATTGCCATTTCGGCGAGGCCGATTTCGAAGCTGCGGTTGAGCAAGTTATATGGGTTTTGGATGCTGACGGGGCGGGTTTTGTGCATGAGGGCACGATGCACGCCGTAGGGCGTTTCGTTGGAGAGGCCTATATGGCGGATTTTTCCGGCCTTCACAAAATCGGTTAATACATCAAGCGTTTCTTCGAGTGGAATGCTGATATCGTCCGGCTTGTGGGTATAGCCCAAAATGCCGAAGCAATTGGTGCTGCGGTCGGGCCAGTGGAGTTGGTAGAGGTCGATGTAATCCGTGCGTAGACGCTTTAAGCTTTTTTCGAGAGCGATGGCGATGTGTTCGCGGCTGAGGCGGGTTTCGCCACGGCCGAGATAATCAAATGCGCTGGAGCGGCCAGTGACTTTGGTGGCGATGATGAGCTTGTCGCGATCTTTGCGTTTCTCTAGCCATGTGCCGATATATTCCTCAGTTTTGCCTTGGGTTTCGGCTTTGGGTGGCACGGGATACATTTCGGCGGTGTCGATGAAGTTGATGCCTTGGCTGACGGCGTAATCTAACTGCTCATGCGCTTCAAGCTCGGTATTTTGTTCGCCATAGGTCATGGTGCCGAGGCACAGGGCGCTCACTTTGAGATTGGTGTTTCCGAGTTGTCTATATTCCATCTTCGACTCCTGATAATAAGGTGACGTTGCCGCCCATGGCGGTGGTGTTGGTGGTGGTCGCGATTTCAGTGATGAAGCGCATGAGATAATTTGGCCCGCCCGCTTTGAAGCCCGTGCCGGAAAGTTTGTGTCCGCCGAATGGTTGTTGGCCGACGACGGCGCCTGTCATGCTGCGGTTGACGTAAATATTTCCGACATCGACATTATTCACGATGTGATTGATGCGTGAATCAAGCCGGCTGTGGAAGCCGAAGGTGAGGGCGTAATCGGTAGCGTTGATTTCCTTAATCACCGCATCGATGTTTTTCCAATCATAACGAATGATATGCAGCACCGGGCCGAACACTTCGCCCTGCAATTCCTTGATCGAATGCAGCTCAATCACTGTCGGCGAAACATAACAGCCTTTGCGTGCGGCAAGCGACGGCACCGGCACTTGGAACACCACTTGCACACGATGTTTCTCGATATGGTCATTAATTTTTTTCTGCGCTTCGGGGTTGATGACGCTCGCGATATCCGTATCCAAATCTTCCGGGAAACCGATATGCAATTGTTCCGCCGCACCTTTGAGCAGCAGCAAAATATCGGTCGCAATAACATGCGGAATATAAAGCACTCGCAATGCGGAACAACGTTGTCCACTTGAGCCAAAAGCAGAAAGCAAAATATCATCGACGGCTTGTTCGGGCAGTGCACTGCTGTCGATAATCATCGCATTCTGACCACCGGTTTCGGCGATGAATGGGATGATGCCGTTGGTACGTTTACTTAAATCCATATTGATACGGAGTGCGGTTTCGGAGGAGCCGGTGAATACGATGCCGGAGATTTTTGGCTCGTTCACCAAACGCTGACCAACCGTGCGGCCGGAGCCGGGAAGAAGCTGCAGCGCATAAGGCGGAATGCCGGCTTGCAGCAAAATTTTGGTCATGAACCCGGCGATGAGTGGTGTTTGCTCGGCGGGTTTGGCAACGACCGTGTTGCCAGCAACTAATGCGGCGGCGATTTGGCCGGTGAAAATCGCGAGTGGGAAATTCCATGGGCTGATGCAGAGGAAAATGCCACGGCCACGTAAGATGAGTTTGTTTTTTTCGCCGGCGATGCTGGGCAATGTTATTGGCTCTAATGTACGGCGGGCGAGGGCGGCGTAATAACGCAGGAAATCGACTGTTTCGCGGATTTCGGAGATGGCATCTTTGAGTGTTTTGCCGGCTTCATAGACTAATAACGCAATCGCTTCGGATTGTTTTTGCTCGAGCAAATAGGCCGCTCGTTCGAGCGCAAGCGCACGCATTTTAACGTCGCTTTGGCTCCAAGGTTTGAAACCATTTTCGGCAAGGGTGATCGCTTTCATCACTTCCATTTCCGTCGCATAATGGCAGGTGCCGCTAGTCGAATGAATGTTCGAAGGCGAGGAAATATGCGCCGTTTCGCCGGTTGGCGTTGCTTGGCCATTGATGATCGGCATTGCCTGCCAATGAACGGTGCTGAATGGTGCCAGTTCTTTTTTTAATTCGTTGAGTTGGTATAAATTTCCAATCTCTGGGCCGGAAGAATTTTGTCGCTCTTGGCCATAAATATGAGCGGGCAATGGTAATGCATGGTGCGTTTGCGCAACGGGGAAGCGCAGCAATTCTTGATCGCTCACATCGCTCGCTAGTTGTTTGAGGAACGAGCTGTTGGCGCCATTTTCTAACAGACGGCGGATGAGGTATGGCAGCAATGTGGAGTGCGTTCCGACGGGTGCATAAATGCGGCAGAGATAATCTTCTTTAAGCACTGCAAAAAGCCTGTCGCCCATGCCGTGGAGTTTTTGGAATTCGAAACGGTTTCGAGGTGTCGCGTATCGCAAAATCGCTGCGATGCTGTGCGCATTATGGGTAGCGAATTGTGGGTAAATATAATCCGAGCTATCCAACATTTTAATGGCGCAGGCGAGATAGGAAATATCGGTGTTCGATTTATGCGTGAATACCGGATAATCGCTTAAACCCGCCGCCTGTGCATGTTTAATTTCGCTGTCCCAATAAGCGCCTTTAACGAGACGAATTGGGAATCGCCGCCCCGTTTCTTTGGCAAGTTCGACGAGGTAATCAAGCGCATAATAGGCACGTTTTTGATAGGCTTGCAGGGCAAGGCCAATGCCATCAAAACCGGCCAATGCAGGTTCGGTGACTAATAATTCGAAAAGTTCAAAAGTGAGATCGAAGCGGTTTGATTCTTCTGCATCAATGGTCAGCAGAATATTATTTTCCTTCGCCGTGATCGCGAGTTTGCGTAGGCGTGGAAACAGTTGTGCCATTACTTGCTTGCGGTGGGTGAGTTCGAAACGTGGATGCAATGCGGAAAGTTTGATCGAGACGCTATTGCGATAACCAAACCAATTATCCGGTCGTTTTGGTTCTTCGGCGGCGGAGGTCTGAATTATTTTTAAATAACGTGTGTAATAATTATCTGCCTGGGCTGATGTTTTCGCCGCTTCGCCCAGCATATCGAACGAATAGAGATATTGGTTTTTGCTTTTGGCGACCAGCATTGCTTTCGGAATATTTTCGCCGATCACGAAACCATTGCCTAATAACACGCCCATATTTTTTAGCGTTTTATGCACGACTGGTGTGCCGAGTTCTTTCATCTTCCGCTGAATCGCATTGGGTGTTGAGGCGCCGATAATTTGATGCGCAAATTTCAACCCGGCATCCGCCATATGGTTAATGATGTGGGATTTGGCGGTGCTTTCTTCCTGCCAGCACGGGTTCGATAAAATTTCTTCGATCAACGCCGCCGCCGTTTCATCATCCGGAATGCGTGGCAATGCTTCCATCATCCGCATGAGTTCCAGCCCCTGCGCCGAATCGAGCGAGAAATGTTGCATCAATTGTTCTAATGCGGAGGGCTTCGTCGCTTTCGCACGTTGCAGCAAGAAGGCGGCATCTGAAAAAATCGTGGGCTGGCGGTTTTGGAGTACTTGGGTTGCCTCAACCAACGGCACCATGGCTTCCGCTTCGGGCAGCATCGCTTTTCCGCTTAACCAGACTCGCAACTCTTTCAGGCTTTGCATACGCATGGGATCAGTGTATGTCGTATTTTTATGAAAATCGCCACATGGAATATCAATTCGGTACGGTTGCGGATTAACAATGTCGTGCGGTTTCTGGAGGTGGAGCAGCCGGATGTACTGTGCTTGCAGGAAACCAAGGCGCAGGATCATGATTTCCCGATCACGGCTCTGCATGCGGCAGGCTATACGCATACGATTTTTAGTGGCGAAAAATCCTATAACGGTGTCGCACTGATTTCGCGGGTGCCGTTAAAAAACGTGCAGAAAAACGAATTTGCGGGCAAGCAGGATAAACGCCACATCTCGGCGGAATTGCCGGGCGGGGCGGTGTTGCATAATTTTTATGTGCCGGCGGGTGGTGATATTCCTGATCGCAACCAAAATGAGAAATTCGGTCATAAATTGGATTTTGTCGATGGGATGCGGGGGTGGTTTGGCAAGCATGCCAGCAAAAAGGCACCGATGATTTTGGTGGGCGATTTGAATATTGCGCCGTTGGAGCATGATGTCTGGTCGCATAAGCAATTGCTCGATGTGGTGAGCCACACGCCAATTGAGGTCGAAAAACTGACCAGTTTGCAGGAACATTTGGGCTGGGTAGATGCCAGCCGCCATTTCGTGCCACACAGCGAAAAACTCTATAGTTGGTGGAGCTATCGCAACCAGGATTGGAAAAAATCCGATCGTGGGCGGCGGCTCGATCATATTTGGGTAACAGAACCCTTGCAAAAAGGCCTCAGCAAAAGCACAATACTTAAGGAAATGCGTGATTGGGAGCAGCCTTCCGATCACGTGCCTGTCGTATTGGAGATTGCTGTTTGAAGTTAGTATCGTTCATCGCCTCATTATTCTTTGCATCCTCGGCTTTCGCTTTCCAAGTAGCGTTCCCATTGGATTGCCAATTGGGCGTGAATTGCTTCGTGCAGAATTATGTCGATGTGGACCCAACGCCAGAGTGGAAAGATTTCGCCTGTGGCAAAATGGCCTATGACAAACATGATGGCACCGATATCCGCCTGCGTAATTTTGTGGATATGGAAAACGGAGTCGGTGTGCTGGCCGCGGCTGATGGTACCATTCGCGGAGTGCGGGATGAAATTCAAGATATTGGCATGGAAAAGCCCGATCTCATTAAGAATAAAGAATGCGGCAATGGCGTGATTATTGATCACGAGGGCGGCTGGCAAACGCAATATTGCCACATGAAAAAAGGCTCGCTCAGGGTGTTTAAGGGCCAGCAAGTTAAAGTTGGCGATGTGCTAGGGCAGGTGGGTTATTCCGGGCAAAGCGTATTCCCACATCTGCACCTCACCGTGCGCCATAATGGCAAAGTGGTTGATCCGTTCACGAATGAGCCAGTGGGCAATGGCGTGTGCAATGCAAATGCACAAGGCAGCATTTGGGATCCGAAAGCTGGTATGCGTTATATCCCCACTGCGTTGCTCGGTGCCGGTTTTACCACCCAAACGCCGGATGCGGATGGCGTTCGCCGCGGCAAATTTAATGAAACCACCATGGCCAAAGATGCACCATTTCTCATTGTCTGGACCGATATCATGGGCATTCAGGAAGGCGACATGCTGCAATTCCGTATGACCACCCCAACCGGCGCAACCTTCGTTTCCAAAGACGAAGCCTTCGCTAACCAAAAAGTGCTGCAATTCAATTTCGTCGGCAGCAAACGCATAGGCGCCAACTGGCTCCCCGGCACCTACACCGGCAGCGTAGCCCTCATCCGCAACGGCCAAGAACTCTTTAGGCAGGCATTGGGGATTAAGGTGAATCCGTAAATCCACCCCGTCATTTCGAACGCAGTGAGAAATCTGAAGCACATCCACAGATTTCGCACTGCGTTCGAAATGACGGCTTATTTAAGATGTTGAAATAAAAGACTTTTATTGAAGATTGTCATAAAAAATTCACAAATCTCTAGTTCGTTTAGCCGCTAATTCATTGTAAAATCAAAGAGTCGATTCGTGCACCTGTCTCATGTTGAGCAGGGCATTTTGTGGGTAGGTATGGAAGCCTGCCTGTATTTCCTAGGTGCCGCAGATCAATGATTGATCGGGTGGGGCAGGAGGTAATGATGAAGCAAGAAATTGTGCAGAAGATTAAGGGTGTGAAGTTGCAGATGCTTGTAGTTCTGTTTGAACAGAGAAAAAAAAGATGCAATGGACAAGAAGAGCAGCGTAAATTCTTTCAGGCGCTCGGCATGATCACTGGGTTCTGTTACAGCCGGTGCACCAGCAGCGAAGACGTCGATGAGCTGGCAAAATTGGTGATGAACGAAAAAATTACGGTATCAGAGCTGGCTGAGATGATGGAAAAAAGTCAACATTTAGGCTTCGTAAATCTTTTCAACCTAACAACCCAGGTCAAAAAATTCTTACGTGAGAAGGTCTAATCCTCGAAAAGATTTTTCTAGGAAGTCGAGCCCCGCACCATTTGGTGACGGGGTTCTTCTTTTTTGTGGCTAATGATTAATTACTAGCAGCCGCCTGATACGACTCTTCCGGAGCAGAAGGTGCTGCTGGTGCAGCTTGGTTTGCAGCGTTTTCAGTTTGTTCTGAACCGGCCTGAGCATCGGCGTTGTTTTCGTTATTCTCGACCGGGCGGGGCTGTGGTACTGGGCGGGATTCGTTATAGGCATTTAGGATGCGGTTATAATGTTCGGTGTGTTGTAGGCAATATTCGGCATATACCCGATCACCGCCCGTTTGCGCATCGCGAGCCATGGATTGATATTTATCGCGCATGGTGCTCGCACGTTGTGCCGCACGTGAATCAATCACGATATCGAGTTCCGGGTGGCGGGCGTGGCTATTATTGCTGCCGCCGGTGTTAAAGGAATGATTGCTACCGCTATTGTTGTTGGAACCGCGACGGAAATCCTGACGGCCACCTCCACCATTATTGTTCTTTTTATAGTTATTATTGTTGCGGCGTGGGCGGAAAGGTTGGCCGGAAGTAACGTTGTTCATGAAATCCTCTTGGTTAAAACTTACGACCGTTGCGCGATGACGCAGCGGTCAATTCCCTGGTAATCTTTTGCGATGGAAAAATTCTCTAATTTCTGTTCACTCATTAACTGTTGAACGGCGAGCGCCTGTGCTTCACCTACCTCGAAAACGACCCACCCGCCTGACCGCAGAAACAAAGGCACCTGCGAAGCCAAAAGCCGGTAAGCATCCAACCCATCAACCCCGCCATCGAGAGCCAGTTTTGGCTCAAACATCGCAACTTCAGGCTCCAGGCCGGAAATCACCGATGATTCGATATAAGGAGGGTTGGAAACAATCAGGTCAAACTGACCCAAAAGCCCGTCACACCAAGAGCCTAGCAGGAATTCAGCCCTGCTGGCAAGCCCTAAATTTCGAGCATTTTCCGTTGCAATTTCAATAGTTTGCGGTGAAATATCGACCCCTATACCCGTCGCATGGGGCAGTTCCGACAATAAACTGAGCAGAATCGCCCCGCTGCCCGTGCCCAAATCCAGAATTTTAAGCGGCCCTGAGCGATGCATCACCCGCAACGCCGCCTGTACCAGAATTTCCGTATCCGGTCGTGGGCACAACACCGCTGAAGAAACCTTGAAATCCAAGCTCCAAAACTCCTTCGAGCCCACGATATAAGCCATCGGCTCGCGCTTTAAACGGCGCGAAAGCAACGCCTGAAACTCCCGTTCCTGCGCCTCATTTAAGCCATTATCATGGCTCGTCAGCAATTTAACCCGCGTAATCCCCAACACATGCGCCAACAACAACTCCGCATCCAGTTTAGGCGACTCACTACCAGCATTCTCCAACGCCGAGATGGCTTCTTTTAGCATAGGGGGAGGGGTATACAGCAACCGGGCAGGGCTGTCATTAAATTGTCAGCTATGATGGGCTGGTTGAATAATTGACATAAGAGATAGTTTGTGTCACATTAAATTTATGAACCATAATGAAATAAATGTCACGATTGCAAAAAATGGCAGAATGGTTATTCCTGCCAAATTCCGTAAAGCGCTAGGGTTGGAAGAAGGGGGCAATGTCACGGTTTCTTTAAAAGGTGACACCATCGCCATTCAGAGCAAAATGGCCCGCCTCAAAGCAGCGCAGGAATATGTTGCGAAGCATTTCGGTCATAAAAAAGACTCAATAGTAGATGATTTCCTGGCCGACAAAAGGGCCGAGGCAAAGCGCGAATGGAAGTAAAAGAACAGCGCTATGTTCTTGATAGCTCGGCCATCATTGCGTTATTGAAGGGTGAGTCTGGCATCGCTACTATTACCAAATATCGAGGCGACTATCTCATTTCGAGTGTTATTTTTGCTGAAGCAGCGGCATGGTTTGTGTTTTCCGGTGTTTCAAGATTAGAAGCGGAACGTCTGGTTCGCTCAGCAGTAGATGAAATAGCTCCTTTTGAGGAAGAAGATGTAGCATCACTGCTGAAATTTGCCGCTGCTGCTAGAGAGCACGGCCTATCCCTAGCCGATATGGTCTGTCTGTCCCTTGCTATCAAAGAAAAAATCCCGGTGATTACGAGCGATAAAGCTTGGAAAAAACTGAAATTACCCGTTGAGGTTATAGTTTTCCGTTAGAGTTTTAATTTGTCATCCTCGGCCTTGAGCCGAGGATCCATCTCGTTTTATAGATGGATCCTCTGGTCAAGCCAGAGAATGACAAGTTTGGAGTTAAGCGTCACTATCTTCTGACAACCGTTCGGCTTCATCATTCGTGATGAGGGCTTCTATGATGGGGTCTAGGTCGCCGCCGTTTACGATGCCATCGATGTTGTGGGAGGTGAGGTAGATGCGGTGGTCGCTGACTCGGCTTTGCGGGAAGTTATAGGTGCGGATGCGCTCAGAGCGGTCGCCGGAACCTACTTGTGATTTGCGGCTTTCGGAACGAGTGGCATGTTGGCGTTCGCGTTCGGCTTCGTATACGCGTGCGCGGATAATTTTCATCGCCTTCGCTTTGTTTTTATGCTGCGAGCGTTCGTCCTGGCAGCTAACCACAACGCCCGTTGGCATGTGTGTAATCCGTATCGCGCTATCCGTCGTGTTCACGGATTGCCCGCCTGCGCCGCTGCTCCGGAATGTATCGATCTTCAAATCATTTTCGTTTATCTGGATATCAACCTCTTCTGCCTCCGGCAATACGGCAACGGTTGCAGCGGAAGTGTGAATGCGTCCGCTAGATTCCGTTGCAGGCACACGTTGCACACGGTGCACACCCGATTCGAATTTAAGGCGGGCGAATACGTTGTTACCGCTGATGCTGGCTTGCGCTTCTTTGTAACCGCCGATGCCGGTATCATCGAGCGAGAGAATTTCAAATTTCCAACCGCGACGCTCAGCATAACGCTGATACATGTTGAACAAAACGGCAGCGAACAATGCGGCTTCTTCACCGCCCGTTCCTGCACGCACCTCAAGAATAGCGTTTTTCTCATCCGCTTTATCTTTCGGCAGCAGCGATAATTTCAGCGTGCGTTCGATAGTGGGGAGCTGTTCTTTCAGCTCGTGATATTCCATTTCCGCCAGCTCGCGCATTTCTTTGTCGCTGGTTTTATCATCCATCATCGCCTTCAAATCGATTAGTAATTTTTTGGCGTTTTCATAAGTATGAATGCGTTCGACAATCGGCGTAAGGTCAGAATATTCCTTCGACAGACGGCCGAATTCCTTGCCGCCCAACCCATCCGGATCAGCCAGTTTTTCGCCGAGTTCTTTATGCTTGGAGATTAATCCAGCGAGTTTATCATCAAAGCTCATACGTCTCTTCTTTGGTCGCGAGGAGGTAATTGACGATGGCCTCTTTTGCAACCGTTTCCTGCTCGCCGGTGGTTAAATTTTTGACGACGAACTGGCCGCTTTTCAATTCATTCTCACCCAGCAACACCGCATAAGCCGCTTTAATTTTGTCCGCTTTTTTGAGTGCCTTGCCGGGGTTATTATGCGTCACCATCTCTGCAATCCGCTCTCGTGAGCGAATGGCCTGGGTCAATTTAAATGCATCATTCACTGCACTTTCGCCCATTGCCACAATCGCGATTGGTTTAATGCGATATGCAATTTTCGGTGCAAGCAGTAACAATCGCTCAACACCCGCCGCGAAACCAACTGCAGGCGTTGCCGGGCCACCCATTTGTTCGATCAACCCATCATATCGCCCGCCCGCAAGCACGGTGTTTTGCGCGCCAACTTCTTCGGAGAATGCGGTGAATTCAAAAACGGTATGCGAATAATAATCCAATCCGCGAACGATGGCGGGGTTGATTGTGAGAATGGAGCCAACCGGAGAATCTTTTAATCCACTCACTACGGTTTCATAAAATTGTTTGGCGGCTGGGGTGAGATATTCCTGAATTTTTGGTGCATCGGCAACGAGCGTTTTATCCCCCGCATCTTTCGAATCCAAAATCCGCAGTGGATTTTTTTCGAGGCGGGTTTTGCTGTCTTCGGAAAGCTTATCTTTGTGCGAAGTGAAATAATCAACTAGCGCTTTGGTATAAGCGGTGCGTGATTCTTTATCGCCCAATGTATTAATCTCAAGTTTGCATTTCGGGAGGATTTGCAGATAGCTCAAAATATGCGCACCGAGCAGAATCATTTCGATATCGGCATAAGGCGATGCCTCACCGAGATATTCAAAATTTATCTGATGGAATTGGCGTTGGCGACCTTTCTGCGGGCGCTCATAACGAAACAGCGGCCCCGTCGAAAAAAGTTTCAGCGGAAGATTTTGCTGCCAGCCATTGCTAATAAACGCCCGCGCAATCCCCGCCGTAAATTCCGGCCGCAACGTCAGCGATTCGCCGCCGCGATCTTCCAGCGTATACATTTCTTTGGAAACGACATCCGACGTATCGCCCAATGTACGCTTGAACACTTCGGTGAATTCAAAGATGGGCGTGCTGGCATCTTCAAACCCATAAAGCTGCCCGACTGAACGCACGAGCGCGATCAGCTCTGCGAATTGCTGCGCTTCTTTACCGAATAAATCATGGGTGCCGCGAACGGGCTGCAATTTGGACATGGGCAAGGGATATAGCGTGGAATTAAGGGCTTCGCAGTAATAATTTACTCTTTATTTGCCCCTTGGCGTAGGTGTTCGCGAAGTTCCTGGTAATTGAGGCCTATTTCTTTGCCGACCGAAGTGAGTATGCCGATTAGTTTATTATGTTGTTGTAGGCCAGTCAGATTTTGGGGTGGAGCATCTTCAATGCGTCTTTGTAATGCATGTAAATTGAGTTGATGAAGGTAAAGGGGAATTGGCTCTAACATCGTGCCGCGCAATGGGCTCTCTGCATAGCTTTCCAAGTTCTCTAGATACCTTGCAGCCCGATATCTTAACTCTCGCGGAGAGCGGTCGTAATTTTTTTCTGGTGTAAACCATTTTGCAGTAAGTTCTGCATTAAACATGCCGTTTTGATATAAATCGGCAGGAGGATTACTGATTTCCTCATTTAATAATGTCTCGCGGATAAATTCATTCATTCGATTTTGTTGTGCCGCCCATAACCCAAGGAAATAATGTTCGAATCGTGAAGATTGACTAATAAGCATGATGCCAATGGCACTCAGAGGATCTTTGCTATCTACCAAATGTGTCCTCCGGCCTTCTGGGGCAACATTTGCTATCGTAGTGGCGATACCATCAGATGAATTATCTGGGTTTCCAGGTTCTATATGTGTGAGTGAGCGCGCAGCACCTTTATAGGAAAAAATAAGAGCGCCCAGTGATTCAAGGCTAAGACTATAGTATTTCCTAATTAAATTGGTATTTATGATAATTCATATTTTGGAAAGCAATTTGTATTGCTTGTGAGAGATTTCTGGTTTCTTTTAACGCCGTTCGGATGTGCGTTTTGAGTATTGCC
>CAIJLX010000109.1 GCA_903821695.1 uncultured Alphaproteobacteria bacterium
AAGACGCATTGAAAATATGTTCCAGAAAATCAAGGAAAATAGACGGCTTGCACTAAGGGTCGACAAACTCGATTCCACTTTCATGGCATTCCTTGCCCTTGCCTTTATCAAACTTGAGGTTTGTTAACAGTGCCTAGTCTTTTAACATCAGGTGCCAATGTGCTATATCTAACATCCCTTTGATGTCGCTCAATTTCCGTGCGACCTTCTTCAAGTGTATTTTCTGTTTTGATAATTGCTGGAATGGTTAAACCAGCCAACAGCTCCATGAGAATGCTTACAACCCCTAGGTTCTGCCCAGATTTATCATGCTCATCAGCCGAAATTGTCCTTGCCGTTATCTCTGGCTCAGCTTCTTCTACCTTCTGTAAAAGAACTTTAACATCTTCATTTCTTATTTCTGCATTCAATGTCTTCATCCGCTGGTTTCTTTTTTCCCGCTCCTGATGCGCCTCATGAAACTCTTGTAACGCTTGAAGGCCAGCAGAAATTCCTGCAGTAACCAACGTTACCGCACCCGCGAAAAGAAATCTTCGGCGCGATTCAAGTGCATCTAGTTTAGCCTTAGGTTCATCAAATTTTTTTGAAAAATCACGTGTGACTGCTTCGCGTAAACAGCTTTTATCCGCCTCCGAATAATGAACACGCTCGCCTGGCGCTACTTCTTTATTTCTCTTCATAAAATCACTCACCAACTCTGGGTGCTCTAAAAGCACATATAAAAATTTTGGCGTTATCTTATCCGTATGAAAGCGAATATGCGCCTCGAGTGCTATGCGAAATGCATCACTATTCTTTATAAACGATATTGGAACATACGGTCTTTCATTCATACGGACTTATTATGACACACCTGAAACTTACACAGAACCTTTTTAACGCACACACCGTACATTCGTAATAAAAACCCGGCGTTGCGCCTCTAATGCTTCAGCAGTTAGTGGCTCTATTTTGGCGACGGTGGAATAGTTAATCTGCGCTTCGTCTAAAAACTGCTTTAGGACAGAAATAGGAATCGCGATATCGATCGGCCGCTCTCGCATTTTGCTTTGGATGACGCCGACGACATTGCCGAATGTATCCAGCAGTGGGCCGCCGGAATTTCCTTTTTCTACGGAGCGGGTGAATTGTATTTTTGGGCTGACATTTAGGATAGCTGCTTCGTTGCGGCGGAATAATTGTGAGGATCGTTTGCCTTGAATGGGATAGCCGAGAATCGTGACCTTATCGCCCACTGCTAGTTGCTCATGCAACACAGCACTCGCTGGCGAAACGCCGGTATTAGCTTGCAGCACCGCCAGATCACGTTTTGGATCAGCTTTTACGAGATGGGCTTTCACCACCTCTTGCCCCGTTTTAAAACTGTAAAACCGGCATTTCGGCACGACATGGGCGTTCGTTACTACATGCCCGAGAGTGTCGATATAAAACCCGGTGCCGCTTTCGATATGGATAATCTTCGCCTGTGCCGAACATCCAAATAAAAATAGTAGCAGCGCAAGCCTAATGCGCACGATGCCAATTCCATGCGGTTTGGATAATTTGCTCTAGCGAAGACTGCGTCGTTTTCCAGCCCAAAACTTTTTCTGCCAAATTTGCATCCGCGACCAGCATCGCCGGATCACCCGCACGGCGGGGGGCCATTTCGGCGGGCACTTTTTTGCCGGTGATTTTTTCGACTGCGGTGAGCAATTCTTGTACCGAGACGCCCTGCCCTGTGCCGAGATTGATCGCTGTGGTTTGGCCACCTTTTTGCAAATACTCAATCGCCTGGATATGCGCCTTGGCGATATCACTCACATGCACATAATCGCGGATGGCGGTGCCGTCTGGCGTCTCGTAATCATTGCCAAAAATTTTGAAGGTGCCTTTGCCTTTGATGGCTTCTAGCATCAGCGGCAGCGCATGGGTTTCGGGTTCGTGTGCTTCGCCGAGTTCGCCATCTTTATCCGCCCCTGCCGCATTAAAATAACGCAGACTGACCGAAGTGGCATTCGCGCTAAAGAGCTCCTGCTCCATCAGCGCTTTCGTTTCGCCATAAGGGCTGATCGGCCCGAATGGATGATCCTCATTCAGCTTGCCCTTCACTCGTGGCACGCCATACACCGCACAGCTCGACGAAAACACAATCTGCTTCACCCGATGAATGCTCATCGCATGCAATAAATTCCGCGTACCGACGACATTATTACGATGATAGAGAGCGGGATCAGCCACCGATTCGCCGACCAGCGCAAACGCCGCAAAATGCACCACGACATCGGGCTTATATTCTGCCATCACTCGATCAAGAAACGCTGTATCAAGCAAATTACCTTGATAGAGTTTGCCCCATTTGACCGCCTCAAGATGCCCACGCTCCAAGCTATCAAGCACCGCATGTGGCTGGCCCATCCGGGAAAGCTCTTTGCAAAAATGGCTACCGATATACCCTGCGCCACCTGTAACCAGAATCTTCATGTTATTTCAGAAAACTCAATTGCGTTGGCTCACTAAATTTTTTCGCCTTTGGCTTTTCTTTCGGCTTCGCCTTGGCTTTCGGTGCCGCTGCTTTCACTGGCGCTTCAGCTTTCGCTTTTTCACCTTTGGTAAAAATTTTCTCCACTGCATTTACCAGCTGTAACACCTCTGGCTTCGCGATCCGATAAAACACTGATTGCCCTTTTTTCTTCGTTGCGACCAGGCCCTCATAACGCATACGTGCCAGATGCTGCGAGACCGCCGGTTGCGAAAGCTTCACCGCCTTCACCAACTCCGTCACATTCTTCTCACCATCGGATAAATTACAAAGCACCAACAACCGTGCGCTATTAGCCATAAGCTTGAGCAGCGTCTCCGCCTTATCAATATTCTTATGCAATTGCACATGCGTATTTTTCATAGAGCCCTCGTTCATGCAGATATAAGCAAATGACTATAGACGGGGCACGGGAAGAGTAAATCAATTATTTTGTAATAGGATTTGTCTTTGATTTCACGTTGCTTTCCGCAACAGAATCTCGCCAGGAGGATGGGACATCTGGATTGCCTTTTTTGACATCCCATTCTTTGCCATTCCTACCAACTCGTTCTTGCCAAGAGGTGGAAGCTTCTGCATTTGCTCCTTCTAGTTTCGCTAGTGCCTGATCAAATGCTGCCCTGCGAGATGCAAATTCAGGGTTGCCTTGTATTTCAGCTTTTATTACATGGTCGTCTAATAACTTCACAAATTGAACCAGGGGATCGACAAGACGCACTTGGGAATCTGCGATTGTTTCTTTATCTGGTCCCCAATGTAAGATGCCGTGGTGGTTAATCCGTCGCTCCATCTCGACCACTTCTGCACCCGATAAGATTTTTAGTTTATTCGTATCGGGGTCAATAATGCGATCGGCAATTTCTCCAATCATATTACCCACTCCGCTATCCCAGTTAACAAAAGATGCCATTAACACTTTTGAGATAATAAATTCTTTATCTTCTCTGCTTAAACGCTCGCCTGGCTTAGAAATAAGCTTCTGTGGGATTGAGTGGGTTACATCCAAGAAATCATATAGTTTATCAACATCCATCGTTCTTGATGGCAACTGCAGCGCATCGATAGCCTGATACAAACTGCGACCATTTATTTGTGCATGATATATTTCCGGATCATCCATTCCCACGGCACGATGTATTCTATTCAGATAAGAAGCAGCCAAAAACTCCGTCAGGTTATTAGCCTCATCCGCTCCTTTGCTGGATGAAACTCTACCTTGCAGTAGTTTTATATTTTCCATGTAATCGATGGCATCAGAAATGAGTTCTTTTTTCTCCACTTTACCTTCATCGGTATTCATTAAAGCCGCATTCAATTTGAGCAATAATTGATTCGCTTGCTGCTCTGCGGGTGGATAATCTTTTAGTCTGAATCCCTCATTGCCCTCACGCCATTCAGGTTGAGTCACATCATTTAAAGCAGTGAAAAACGCACCTATTTCGCCTCGTAATGGCTCACTTGGAAGCCGCTGTACAAAATTAACGAAACTGGAATGTATCCAATCGTGGTTCGCGCGCGCAAACGCACGGTGGAGGCTCTCCCAAATTTTGGTATCCACTTCTCCTTCTTTGCCATGTTCTGAAATGAGATCGAATACCTTCACATCAACTGCATTCAACGTTACCAGCACCATATCTCTCGATGAGTCCTGGAAAAGTGGCACCGGCTTGCCATCCTTATTCAATTGAGGCGGGCGTCCGTTAGGAAGACCAAACGTGTAAAAATCATGATATAATGTATGGCCTGCACTGCTATCGGTAGGAAACAGACCATTTGCCTCCGTAAAAATACCGCTTTTAATCGGTGCATTCGGCACCACAAAATCATCCGTTACAAACAAGCGACCAGCTGCAAGCGAGTAATCTACATATACTTTGCCCATATCAACATCATGGCCTTCTTGGGCCAATAGTTTATTGAGACGCTCAAGCGTTGGTTTTTGTGCCGCATATTCCTGCGCCATACGATCAATAAACGATGTTGGCGTCGCCGCTTTTATTTGATTTCTAACATATTCAGCCAATCGCGCAGGATCATTGCGTATTGCCGCATCTTCCGGTGGTCCAATAAACCATGCATTATCCATGAAGGCCTTACCAAAATAGTCCTCGATAAGACTATATTAACGCATATTTATTAAAGAATTGTTACATTTTCGGCTTTTTTATCGATTAAGCCGCCAATCAATCAACACCGGCACCACTTCTGGATTGGTCAGCGTATTCGTATCGCCCAAGCTGCCATAATCATTCTCGGCGATTTTGCGTAGGATTCGGCGCATGATTTTGCCGCTGCGGGTTTTGGGGAGGCCGGGGGTGAATTGTAATAGGTCGGGTGTGGCGATGGCGCCGATTTCTTTGCGCACCCAAGCGATCAATTTTTTGCGCAACTCCTCTGAGGCTTCGATGCCTACATTCAGCGTCACGTAGCAATAAATCCCCTGCCCTTTAATTGGGTGCGGATAGCCGACGACTGCTGCTTCCGCCACATCCGGATAGGCAACCAACGCACTCTCTATTTCGGCAGTGCCTAGGCGATGGCCGGAAACGTTGAGCACGTCATCCACCCGACCGGTGATCCAGTAATACCCATCCTCATCTCGCCGCGCGCCGTCGCCGGTGAAATACATGCCGGGATAGGTTGAGAAATAGGTTTCCTCAAAGCGTTTATGATCGCCCCAAATGGTGCGTGCCTGGCCTGGCCAGCTGGATTTGATGCAGAGATTACCTTCCACTGCACCTTGCAACACTTGGCCTTTTTCATTTACTAATACTGGCTCAATGGTTTCTAGTGGCAAAGTTGCCGAACCGGGTTTGAGTTTCGTTTTTGGTGTAGGCGAAATGAGGAAGCCGCCGGTTTCCGTTTGCCACCATGTATCCATAATCGGGCAGCGCGAATCACCCACTACTTCGTTATACCAACGCCATGCTTCGGGATTAATCGGCTCGCCCACTGTGCCCAATATACGCAATGTTTTGCGGCTGGTTTTTTTGACCCATTCATCGCCCTGCGCCATCATTGCGCGGATCGCTGTTGGTGCGGTGTAAAATATATTCACTTTGTGTTTATCGACAATTTGCCAGAAGCGCGAATAATCCGGAAAGTTAGGCACACCCTCAAACATCAGCGTCGTCGCGCCATTGCAGAGTGGACCATAAAGAATATACGAATGCCCCGTAATCCAACCCACATCCGCCGTGCACCAATAAATTTCGCCGGGCTGATAATCGAACACCGTTTGATGCGTCCAGGCCGCGTAGATCAAATAACCGGCAGTCGTATGCAACACACCCTTCGGCTTACCGGTTGATCCAGACGTATATAAAATAAATAGTGGATCTTCCGCATCCATCGGCTCTGGTTTTACATCCAGCGACGTTTTCTGCTCATGATAATAACAATCGCGATCAGGGAACATTTGTATCGGTGTGCCAGTGCGCTTCACCACAATCACCGAATCCACTTTTGCATCGGCATATTCAATCGCAGCATCCACATTTGCCTTGAGCGGAACTTTCTTCCCACCACGCAAACCTTCATCCGCAGTAACGATGACTTTCGCGCCACAATCCTCAATCCGCCCCTTCAAGGCCTCCGGCGAAAACCCGCCAAACACCACCGAATGCACCGCCCCAATCCGCGCACAGGCCAGCATCGCATAAGCTGCCTCCGGAATCATCGGCATATAAAGAATTACGCGATCACCCTTCTGAACGCCCTTGGCCTTCAACACCGAAGCAAATTTACAAACCTCATCGAGCAATTGTTTATAAGTAATCGAGAGCGCCTTCTCATTCGGATCATCCGGCTCCCAAATAATCGCCACCCGCTCCGGCGAAACTGCAGCGTGCCGATCGACACAATTGGCGGAGAGGTTCAGCTTTCCACCTTCGAACCACTTTATATGGATATTATTAGGGGCGAAGGAGCAATCGGAAACCTTCGCGAAAGGTTTTAGCCAATCGATGCGGGAGGCCTGCTGTTGCCAGAAATCATTGCGGTCCATGAAGGCGGAGTTTAAGCCCCACTTCTACCAAATGTCACGCCATATTCTGCATTAGCACTTGTTACATTTTTGCCCAACACCACATCACTGGTGAAGTTTCTAGAAGTGTGGCGCAAGCACGCATCGGCACCCGTTTCAAAGCCTTCCATACAGGTTGCAAATGATCTGTAAAGACGGAGTTCATCGAGTTTTTCTTTAGCAACAAAACCTTTTTCATCTTTATGGTCTGAGTTATAAAGTGCAGTATTATGGTGCTGAGCCAACGCCGCCCGCGCACGATCAATCGGCTTCATTTTTTCTTTTAACTCTTCACGCATTTCCGCTGGCATAATTTCAAAAATCTTTTTCGGATCAAAATAGGGAGCCGTGAGTTCTTTTTCGAGATCATTCAGTTTTTCTTCTTTCGCTGTCCGCGCATGATGCCCACCTATACCAGGCGTTTTTGCAACTAATTGCGCATACTCGAGATCAATCTGCATTCGCTTATAAATTTCATAAACGGCCTTCGCGGTGGTTTGATATTCTTTATCCGCTTCCGCTAATGCGATTGCCTCGATACCGAATGGGTCGCGCTCCCAATGTTTCTTTGCTTCCTTTGTCATACCGAGCAGATCTTTAAGCAAAATCTCGTCTTCGCCTTTTTTCAGTAAGACTTCGCCATCCTTTCCAATAACACGCTCCACTCCTTGGAATGCCCAGGCTGTATCCATATTCGCCGTTGCAATAGCATGTGTCAGGCGTGTCATCACTTCCTGAATTTTTGGGCTCTTGGTAAGCCATTCCTTAATATCATCTCGGCGGCTATCTTCCATTTTATAGCCGTTGTCATAATTCATTCCAAAAAATTCATTCATCCCACCGATCAATGTATTATTAGAGCCACCTGCAAAAAGAGACATGCTAAAACCAATCGCTCTCACTTTATCCAAAGCAAATGCCCCCACTCGTCCATCAGGACGCGCGCTAAAATTAAACATTTTAGTATAATCAAACGCCGAGAATTTTGTGAAGAAACGCTGGAAGGCTGGATCCTCAAAGCGTTCTGCGTGTGCTTTACAGGCTGCTTCTAATGGTTCTTGTGTCGCCTTTTTAATTTCCACAGACTCCTTCGGCATAATCATGCTGTTGCCCATATGGCCGGGGTAAGAAGCCAGCACATCGTGGAATTTTTCTGGAAGCGTAAAGCCAAGGCGATTCGCAATCGACACGGCAATAGAAGTAAGAATCTGCCATGCCATTGTAACGGCATCTACATGGTGGCGTTCTCCACCTTGTATCGTCGAGCGCGCAACATGCGAGGAAGAAGGGTGACTGCGGTGAACCGCCGCGCCCGTTCCCTGATACATTTCCACCCAAATACCCTGCTCAATCAGTTTTTCCTGTACTCGTTCCTGATAGTGCGTATTCAGCGGGCTAATACCGCCGCCATTTTCACGCATCGCATCACTGCCTGCGTGCATGATCGTAATCGAGGCAATTACATCACGCTTTTCATCGCCTGGGCTAGGCTCCATACCAAGAGCAATTTTTGCTTCAGCAATGTTCATTACTCTTTCCGCACCATCCGGAAGTGTGACTTTCGGTACTTCGTTGCGGCTACAATTTTTAATGTAATCCTGGAAGTGACCATCACGATCTAATTTATCCATCGAACTCCAGCCCTGCGTAATGCTTTGGAAACTTTCAAACAGCGGGATAATTTCCATTTTATGTTCAGCTGCTTTATTTTTATAATCTTCTCCGCCATTCATATATTTCATGAACATAACGGCGAGTAGATCTTCCTTCACTTTTTCAGAAATCACTTCATTGCAAGCCATCTCCCTGACTTTTTCATCAGACATTTTCGGTATTGCCTTATGCCATGTTCGACGAGAATCAGTGTGTCTCATATCCAAAATTCGTGCCGCAACTTTCGGTTCAAAATCCTCTTTTTCAATCACGCCTGTTTCAGCAATCACATACGAATGAATGGCCTCTGGGAATTTTGATGCTACGCGCAAACCAGCAAATGTTTCATAAAACTCAACTTGTTCCTGCGTAAGCCCCAATTCGACGAGTTTATTATCTCGTGCGTCCATATTTTTTTCGAGTTTACAAAAGGCATTATATTCTTTGATAAATCCTTTCAGCCTATCAATTTCTGTATTAATAGGCCCTTGCACAGCGGATGGATTACTGGCTAACTCTGAAAGTAATCCATTGTTATTTGCCCCGCCTTTGATTGACTCTGGCAATAACTTTCTCGCATATCGCATAGCCGTTGCATGCATCGCTGCGTTTTGGCGGATTTCGCCCTTTGGCCAGCATTCACCGGCCGTTTTTACCTGCAGGTACGCCATATCTAAAATAGAAAATGGTGTGTCATCACCCTTTTCATCTTTAAAGGGTGGCAACTTGCTATAATCTTTTTGCTGAGTTTTAATTTCCAGCAATATTTTGCCCAAATTCTCAACGCTGCCGCCTTTTTCAAATTCACTGATGGCATTTTGTAATGCTACAGCAGCGCCCGTGTGATTATTCTCTTTCAATTCTTTCACAATATTTTTAAGGCGTTCGGCATGGCCGTCTCTGGTGCGTTTAATTTGTTTTCCAATCTCTTCTTCCATCGCTTCAGCGGTTACGTTTGGCTTGCTATCGCGGTCAAGCCCCCAGCTTCTGGCAGCGACAAGCCCCACATATTTTTCAAGTTCATCGACAGAGATGCCATCTTTTCTCTCATATTCATATCCATCAAGCTTAGTGCCCTCCACGGATTCACGCGCACGCTGCAATTTTGCGGCAACCAGAGGAAAGCTATTTAAAAGCGTCTGCGCATCTTCATCTGTGCGCTCCCACTCATCTGCAACCGTCATGCGTGCTGGTTTGTTTAAGCTCTCATGCAAATTATCCACCGCGAATTTTTTCGTCAGAGCTTCTTTGGGTTTACGATTTGCAATCTCATACCACTCTGCATCACTAAGGCTTCCGAGTGTTGCATAAAGTTTCTGCACCTCATCACGCGCCTCTTCACCTAATGCCCAGTTTGGGTGGGGTGTAAAAATACGGGTGATGGGATTCAGGTGATCAAATCTACTTTCCAGATTATCCGTATCTTCCCTACCCTCTGCCTGCATTACCGCGGCACGCGTTGGCGTCATTTCAAATGTACCTTTTTCGCGCAGGCCTCTTTCCGAAAGTGCATTCAAGGCGACAGTATTAATGATTGTTTCAAACAACGTATCTTGTTTTGCCTCATCACTCGCAAGCCCCATTAAAAATGCTTTGAGCGCTCGCCCTGTAAGTTTTTTCTCAACTTTTGCTACGTGTGATTTAGGCATGATCATTCCTCCAAAAAATAAGTTATGGAACCTATTTTAAATCAGGAGTCTTAATACTTCGTTAACGTCCTAAATCTAGGAACGTAAAGCGGTTTCTAGTGGTGGGGGTTTTGGCTACGGCTTCTAGGAACCAATCATCGCGCCAGCCTAGGGATTCTGGGGTTTTAGGGGCGGCTATGGCGTCTAAAACGGAGAAGATTTTGGTGTAAGGCTGGGTCATTTTTTTGATGGTTTGGCGGATTTCTGTCCATTTTTGGGTTAGAATTTCATTTAACTCATTGATTTTATTTAGATTTATCTCTTTTTCGGGCAGCGGCTTTAGGGGTAATTGTAGGTTTTTTTGGGCTAGGATACGCTCTTGCAACTGCGCCATCACCAATGTCGTCACACCAATTTGCTCGCCATGAAAGGTTTCAGGCAGCTGGTCGCCGTAGAGCATTTCCATCGTGTGGGCGATCATGTGTTCGCCTTGGCTTGCTGGGTAGCTGCCTTTACATAGGGTCATGCCTAGGCCACCTAGTAATAATAATTCCATGAGGTGGCGGATGGCTTCTTTGTCGCCGGTGATTAGTTTTTGGGCGTGGGTGAAGATATAGTGTTCTTGTTTTTGAACTAGGTTGAACGGCTCTTCGTTGTAATAAGTTCCTAGCAACAGGTGGGAGAGCAACCAATCGGCTTGGGCGGTCGAACGGCATATGCTGTCGCCTACTCCGCTGCGGATTAATCGGATGGGTGCGGCGGCGATTATTTTTAAATCGGCAAAGAGTGCGGTGGGCAAGTGTGCTTGGTAGGATTCTTTTTTGCCAGTCTCGATGAGTGATGCAGTGATGGAGAAATAACCATTCATTGATGGCGCGGTTGGAATCATGATATATGGTTTTTGCGCGAGGTGTGAGGCGTATTTAACGAGATCACTGATTGTTCCACTGCCGACGGCGACGAAATAATCGACATCTAACAGCGCTAATTCTTCGGCGATTTTTTTCTCTGGCTTGGGTGGCGTTGGAAAAACATGGTGTGTGCCATCATATATTTTGGCGAAAGATTCTGTGTTGCAGTCGCTGATGATGACGGGATTTTTGGCATTGGTTTTTAGCCACTCTGCCGCTTCTTGCAGCGCGCCTTCTTGGAGGCTGCATTTTAAAATGCCGTATTGTTGTAATAGTTTTTCCATTTAGTGATTGAAATTCCTGAAGAATCCGAGATGATGGTGCTCTACTAGAGAGGATACGCTTTTGAGAATTTTCCGCAACGCGATTATTGCTAGTGTCTTTTTTTCTCTCGCCTGGGCAACCACGCTGCACGCGCAAACGTTTGAGGAATGGCAACATTCCATGTCTAAACGCGCGAAGGCGGAAGGCATCAGCAAAAAAACCATCCGCAAACATTTGCTGACGACCAAGGAAGTTGAGACAGTCGTCAAGCTCGACAAAAAACAGCCGGAAGGCACGCTAGGTTATGCCGAATATCGCAAAATTGCGACGACCGGCAAAATAACACGCGGTACAGCGATGCTGAAAAAGCACCAGAAGTTGCTAACAACTATCGGCAATAAATATGGCGTTGATCCGGAAATTATCGTGGCACTCTGGGGAATGGAAACGGATTATGGTCGCAATTGCGGCAATATTTCGACACTCGATGCGCTGGCAACTCTGGCTTATGAAGGCCGTCGCAGCGAATTTTTCTCGAAGGAGCTTTTGATACTCTTAAAGCTCGTCGATAAAGGTGAGATTGACCCCAAAAACCTGCGTGGCTCATGGGCGGGTGCGATGGGGCAAACGCAATTTATGCCAACCAGTTTCCTCAAATATGCAGTGGATTACAATAAAGATGGGCATAAAGATATTTGGCATACTGAAAGCGACGTGTTCGCCTCGATTGCGAATTATCTCAAAACCGAGGGTTGGCAGAAAGGTGCGATTTCCATCACTTCAGTCACCACACCAGATAATTTTAATCGTGCGTTGGCAGATTTAACTGTGTCCAAAAATATTTCCGAGTGGAAAGAATTGGGTGTGAAGGCTGATCGTTTGCCAAAAGATGTTTCGACCAAAGCAACGTTGCTGGCGCTCGATCGGGATAAATTTACGCACCAAGTTTTTATCTTTAATAATTTCCGCATTCTGCTGAAATGGAATTATTCGCGCCTGTTTGCGGGAACGGCGCTGTATCTAGCGCAGGAAATCAATCGGGGATGAAGCTTCTTTCGGCATTATGTATATTAATAGTGCTTAGTGCTTGTGGCCGCACGCTTACACCGGAAGATAACCAACGCCTCTACAAAGTCGGCAAACCCTATCAAATTGGCAATCGCTGGTATCACCCGAAGGAAGATCCGTATTACGACGAAGTAGGCGAAGCTTCGTGGTATGGCCCAGGTTTTCATGGCAAAAAAACGGCGAATGGCGAAGATTTTGATAAATATGATTTGACCGCCGCACACCGCACCTTGCCAATGCCTTGCATCGTCCGAGTGACAAATTTGAATAATGGCAAATCGGTAAAACTGCGTATTAATGATCGCGGTCCTTTCGCGCGTGACCGCATTATCGATGTTTCGAAAAAAGCGGCAGAAGTGTTGGGTTTCCATTTGCAAGGTATGGCACATGTCCGTGTGGAGTTTTTGCCTGATGAAACGGCGGCGTTATTCGGTGGCCAAATGCCGGAGAGCACGCTTGCCCGTGCGCAAACTCCTAAACCAAAAAGCAGAATCATACCGATGGAAGTGGCGGAAGAGGAGATCACCGAACCTATTTATCCTGCACCCAAACATGTGGCGCAACCGACTCGCCGAACTGCTGTAAAAAAACAGACCTATCGTCCTTCCAAACCAGCCTATCGTCCTTCCGTTTCAGCGCGTCGAACTGCACCACAAAGCATGCAACAGGAAAGAAGTTTGCAATCGATTGTGGTTGGAAATTTCCGCAAAAAAGAGAATGCGAATCGTGTTGCCTCCGATGTTTCACGTTTTGGAGTTGCAAAAATGGAAGAAATCCATCAGGAAGGAAAACGTTTTTTCCGCGTACGTGTTGGCCCTTTTACAAACATGAAAGATGCGAACCGTGTGCTTAATCTTATCCAACAATCAGGGTATAACGATGCGCAGTTTATTCGTTTCTAAGTTTATTATCGCTCTTTCCATTTCGCTTTTTGCGCTGCACGCAGCTGCACAAGCGCCTGCCCCTGCGGCGGCCGCAACCGATAATGGCACCAACGCACAGTTTGCCATCGTTAAGGATTTAACTACCGGCCAAGTATTGTTCGAAAAAGATTCGGATAAGCAAATGGTGCCCTCCTCAATGACGAAGATGATGACGCTCTACATCACCTTTGAAAATCTCAAAAACGGCAAAATAAAATTGACTGATACGTTCCCCGTCAGCGAAAAAGCATGGCGCATTCAGGGTTCGAAAATGTTTGTCGAGCTCGGCAATAAAATTAGCGTGGATGATTTGATCCACGGTGTTGCTGTTCAATCCGGCAATGATGCCTGCGTCGTGCTCGCAGAAGGCATCGCGGCGAGTGAAGAAGCGTTTGCAGTGATGATGAATGAAACCGCCAAACGTTTAGGGATGAATGAAAGCCATTTCAGAAACTCCAACGGTTGGCCAGAAGAAGGTCATGTTGTTTCCGCGCGTGATTTAGCGACGCTTGCTCAACATATTATTCAGGATTTCCCGGAATATTATCCACTGTTTTCGAAAACCAGCTTCACCTATCACGGCATCAGCCAAGGCAACCGCAATTTGTTGCTTTATAAAAACATTGGCGTTGATGGCCTTAAAACCGGACACACCGAAGCAGCAGGTTACGGCATCACCGTTTCCGGCAAGCGCGGCAACCGCCGCTTGGTTGTAGTCGTCAATGGCATGAAAAGTGAAAAAGCACGCGCGGAAGAAGCAAGCCGTTTGCTCGAATATGGCTTCAACAGCTTTGAAAATTACCAACTCTTCTCCAAAGATGTGGCGCTGGGTCAGGCCAATGTGTGGTATGGCAAAAAATCGACTGTTGGTTTAGCCGCGAAAGAAGAAGTGACCGCCACTCTGCCACGCGCAACAGCTGAACAAAAAGTGAAAGAAATCAAAGCGACCATTCATTATGAAGGCCCTATCAAAACACCAATCCAAGCCGGTGCGAAACTGGCGGAACTGGAATTAGAAATGCCTGGTCAGCCTTCCCGGATAATTCCACTTTATGCCACCGAAACCGTTGAGCCACTTACCTTCACCGAGCGCATTCTCCGCTCGCTACATCTGATGGCGAAATGAGTTATAACGGCAAATTTATAACCTTCGAAGGTGGCGAAGGCTGCGGCAAATCCACGCAATGTGCATTGCTAGCTGGGGCCCTGCAAACACTCGGCGCAAAAGTGTTGCAAACCCGCGAGCCGGGCGGCACCGAAGGCGCTGAACGCATCCGCGAATTATTGCTCAATAAAGAACATAGCTGGGATGCGGAAACCGAAGCTCTCCTCATGTTTGCCGCCCGCCGTGATCATGTCGAAAAGAAAATCAAACCATCGCTTGCCAAAGGTGAAATCGTATTGTGCGATCGCTATGTCGATTCCAGCATGGCCTATCAAGGTTACGCTCGTGGCCTAGGCGAAATTTTCGTTGAAACGCTCTTCACATTGACCAGCGCAGAAGTGTTGCCCGATCTCACTATCTTACTCGACATAAATCCTGAAGAAGGCCTCAAACGTGCCAAAGCACGTTCAGCAAAACCAGATACGTTCGAAGGCCAAAGCCTCGCCTTCCATAATCAAGTGCGCGAAGGTTTCTTGGAGCTCGCCAAAGCCGAATCCGGCCGCATCATCACGATTGATGCCGCCGATAGCGTAGCGTTAGTGCATAGCCAAATCGTCGAAGCTGTAAACCGCCGTTTCGGCCTTGCCGCGAAACCATACGAAACCAACCCAAATGCCCACTGAACCATCCCTAAACCCCAGCCTCTATGGCCATGCAGATGCAGAAAATATCTTCCTGCAATGCCTGGAAAGCGGCAAACTTCCACATGCATGGCTGGTCAGCGGCGTCAAAGGCATCGGCAAGGCAACCCTCGCTTACCGCATCGCACGCTATCTATTAGCCGGAGCACCGAAAGCCGAAGCGGGCTTGTTCGGCGATGCAACACCGAGCCTTGAATTGCCGCAAGAGCACCCCATCTTTTCCCGCATGGAACAAAAATCGCATAGCGATTTGCTGACTGTCACCGCCGAAAATGACGAAGGCGCACCCCGCGAAATCACCGTCGATGAAATCCGCAAATTGCAATCCTTCTTCGGTCTAAGTTCCGGCGAAACAGGTTGGCGCATCGTGCTGATCGACGGCGCCGAAAGCATGAACCGCAACGCGCAAAACGCCTTGCTCAAAATGCTAGAAGAACCACCCTCCAACGCACTTTTATTCCTAGTCTGTCACAATGCCGGCCAAATGCTGCCCACCATCCGCAGCCGCTGCCGCCAGTTAAAACTCTCACCCCTTAGCATGGTCGATTTAGAAAAAGTGATGGATAAAGGCACCACCCTCTCTAACGAAATTTTAGAGATCGCCGGCGGCTCCCCGGGCCTTGCGCTGCAACTGATTGAAACCAATTATCTCAACACCATCTGCCAACTCGAAACCTTGCTCGATGAGCCAGCCGAAGCCCTAACCATCGCCGAAAAACTGACCCGCAAAGATGCCGAAGCCGCCTGGCCGATGAACCTATTGTTGCTGCGTTACACAGTAGCTCTACGCATTCGCCGCAGACCAACCGAGCAACTATTCGCCCTCTGGACCCGCATCGCCCAACTCGAAACCGAAACCATCGGCCTAAACATGGACAAAAAAATGGCCCTGATGAGTCTAGTCGCATGAAACCATTCTACATCACCACGCCAATTTATTACGTAAACGACAAGCCCCATATCGGGCATGCGTATGCGTCACTCGCGTGTGATGTGATGGCACGTTTCAAACGCCTCTCCGGAGAAGAAGCATTTTTCCTCACAGGCACGGATGAACACGGCCAAAAAATTGAGAAATCCGCCGAAAAAGCGGGCATGAGCCCACAAGCATTTTGCGATATGAATGCGGCACTTTTTAAAGACCTTACCAAAGCGATGAATTTCTCCAACAACGATTTCATCCGCACCACCGAAGAGCGCCATAAAAAAGGTGCGCAACATTTTTGGAAAGTTATCGAAAAGCATATTTATCTAGATAAATATGCTGGCTGGTATGCCGTGCGTGATGAAGCCTATTACCAAGAAGATGAGCTCAAAAAACTGCAACCCGGTGAAAACGGCGCACCAGCTTGGGCCAAAGATTTAGAAAAAGGCGACACGGAAAGAGCCCGTGCTGGCCAAATTAAATTATTCGCCCCTGCGACTGGTGCTGAAGTCGAATGGGTGGAGGAAGAAAGCTATTTCTTCAAACTCTCCGAATTCACAAAACCATTGCTCGAGTTTTATGAAAAAAATCCGAGTTTTGTTCAGCCTGAATCGCGCTTTAATGAAGTAAAACGCTTCGTCGAAACCGGACTCAAAGATCTCTCAATCAGCCGCACCACCTTCAAATGGGGCATCCCTGTCCCTGGCGATGAAAAACACGTGATCTATGTCTGGCTTGATGCGCTCGTTAATTACATCACCGCCATCGGCTATCCCAATATGGATAACCAATGGCCCGCCGATGTACATGTCATCGGCAAAGATATCTTGCGCTTTCATGCGGTGTTCTGGCCCGCCTTCCTGATGGCCGCCAATCTCCCCCTTCCGAAAAAAATCGTCGCGACCGGCTGGTGGACCAATGAAGGCCAAAAAATCTCCAAATCGCTGGGCAACGTCATCGACCCACTCAAATTGATCGAAGAATTCGGCCTAGACCAGACCCGCTATTTCCTCATGCGCGAAATCCCCTTCGGCAACGACGGCAATTTCAGCCGCGATCGGATGATTACGGTTATTAATAGCGAACTTGCAAATACGATCGGCAATTTATGCCAGCGTACGCTTGGGTTTATTAATAAGAATTGTGGGGGAATCTTACCAAATGGTTCATTAAATTCAGAAACATCCCATATTACGAACCCATATCACAAACTTGGATTTGGAAGTACTTATCCCATCTACAGCGAAGTAGTTAATAAGTGTAAGTTTGATTTTGCGATAGAAATCGCCTGGGGATTAGCCAACCGCGCAAACCAATACATTGATGAACAGGCTCCTTGGACATTAAAGAAAACAGATCCTCAAAAAATGGAAGAAGTTCTCTACATACTTACAGAATCCATTCGCCAAATTGGCATTCTTCTTCAACCATTCATTCCACAATCTGCTGCAAAAATATTAGTCGCAGTTGGTTATCCTGAAGCCCAAGCAAACAAAGGCATCCCATTCTCGGAACTCAGCACCCCAATAAAACCCGGCACCCCGCTGCCCGCACCAACTCCTGTATTTCCTCGTTTCCAGGAAACTGCTAAGTAAGGCTCATGCAGCCTTATATTGTTGATTCACATTGTCATCTGGATTTTCCGGAGTTTTCGGCGGAGTTGCCGGAGGTGGTGGCACGTGCGGAGGCGGCGGGCGTCAGGGTGATGCAGACGATTTGCACGCATATCACCAAATTTCCGCAGGTGTTGGCGGTGGCGGAGCGGTTTCCGAATATTTATGCCTCCGTCGGCATTCATCCGCATAATGTCGAGGGTGAGCCTAAGGTTTCGGCGGAGGAGATTATCCACTTAAGCCAGCATCCGAAGGTGATTGGGATTGGTGAGACGGGGCTTGATTATTATTACGAGCATTCGCCCCGCGAGCTGCAAAAAACCAGTTTCCGCACCCATATTGAGGCTAGTCGGGAAACGGGATTGCCGCTGATTGTACATACTCGAAATGCGGATGAGGACACGATACATATAATGGCTAACGCATATAAGGAAGGCGCCTATCCAGGTTTAATCCATTGCTTTAGCTCTTCCAGACAAGTTGCTGAAAAATCAATAGAAATTGGATTTTACATTTCACTCTCTGGCATCCTCACTTTTAAAAAAGCAGAGGAACTCCGCGAGATTGTGAAAGATATTCCGCTCGACCGGCTGATCGTCGAAACCGATAGCCCTTACCTCGCCCCCTTGCCCCACCGTGGCAAACGCTGCGAACCCGCCTTCACCCGCAACACGGCCGAGTGCCTCGCCCAAATTAAGGGCGTTTCGCTCGAAGAGATCTCCCGCATCACCACCGAAAACTTTTTCCGCCTGTTTACGAAGGCCAAGCGGCAATGAAAAGGGCGGAGTGCTTGCACACCCCGCCCCATCTTCAAACCACCGAGATTCTTGCTTAAGCAAGAATCTCGAATACCACCTTGTCAGTCACAGCTAGGCTATAAAGGCCTGGCTCCAACGGAATCATCAGATCGCCCTGCAAGTGGCGGATTTCCTCTCCGCTGTCATGATCCCCTGTACTAGGATCTCCCCCACTATAAGAATAGAGAACCACTCCCTCACCGACACCTTCCTGGTGTAGAATAATTCCTCCAGGAACAAAGTAAAACCAAAGTCCGTGGCCGACAAAAACTCGCATGACTGCCCTTTCTAAACCCGGTTCTAACAGAACAAGCAGAGTGGAACATTTCCATCTGCATAAAACACTGCCCTACAAAGCCCATCATAAAACACAGAAAAAGCTAGAAACATCCCTATTCTACAGGTAAGCAAGAAGCTAGTAAAATGAAGATTGTGTGACAATTTATAACCTATTGAAATAGAATGAAAATCACCATTTTAGGCTGTGGCGCATCGAATGGGGTGCCGGTGTTGGGGTGCAAATGTGCGACTTGCACTTCGGGGGACCCGAAGAATAAGCGGACTCGGGTTTCGGTGTATGTCGAGACGGGGGATTTGCGGTTATTGATTGATGCCTCGCCGGATTTGCGGGAGCAGGCGTTGCGGCACAATATCACCAATGTGAATGCGGTGATGTTTACGCATGCGCATGCCGACCATGCAGGCGGCATCGATGAGCTACGCAATTTTAATTACCTCAATAATGCTGTGCTTCCCGTTTATATGGATAATACCACCTATGAAGAGCTGCATAGCCGTTATGAATATTGCTTCCAGCCGCCGCATAAGCAGTTTGGCTGGTTTCGCCCTTCGCTGGCCTATACTCCGCTGGAAATTGGCAAAACCATCAATATTCGCGGCGTCAACATTTCGGTTTTTAAGCAGATCCACGGCCAGTTTATTGAGCGGGCGGAGCCTTATGTAACGCTCGGCATCCGCATGGGAGATTTCGCTTACTCGACGGATGTGAAGGAACTGCCGGCGGAATCGCTCGCGGCACTCAAAGGGGTGCGCTATTGGGTGGTCGATTGTTTGCGCCCGGAGCCAGCACCAACGCACTCGCATTTAGACCTAACTCTCTCATGGATAAAGCAAATTTCTCCTGAGCGGGCGTGGCTCACGCACATGAACCATCAGATGGAATATAATGAGCTGAAGAAGCACTTGCCACAGGGCGTGGAACCTGCCTATGATGGCCTCTCTTTTTCCCTTTAGCCATAAACATATTCGCAAGTACTTATGCAAAATATCGCAGCTATTAACGTCCGCACCATTCGCAAACCAAAACGTGGCAATGTGGCGCATTCCCTGCCGGAAGCGTTCACCGATATTGGCATGCACCTTAAGGAACACCGCGAAAAACGTCGCTTAAGTTTGGAACATGTGGCGGCTCGCCTCAAAATCCGTGGGCATTATCTGCGGGCGCTGGAGGAAGGTCATTTTTCGAACATCCCCGGCCGTATTTATGTCGATGGTTATCTGCGCAGTTATGCCGATTATTTGGGTCTCGATAGCCCTACGATCCTGGCGGCTTATCGCGGCTCGGGCGGGCGCTCTAGCAATGATGATAATTACATGCTGCCGGAAGTAAGCCATGGCGAGATGAAGCCTGGCCGCCGCATTTTGTGGCTGGCGCTGATTTTGCTGCTGCTCATTTATAGCATCTGGTTCATATCAGACCATAAACAAGAAGGCCCAACCTCGCCAAACGCGACGCAAGCCACCCTCAACACCCCACAACCCGTCACCGAAAAAGCGTTGGATGCCCGTGTAGTGATTGTGGCAAAAAGCGATGTTGAAGTCACCGTGCTGGGGACCGATGGCAGCCCCATCTACAAAAACCTGATGCATAGCGGCGAAACCTATTTCGTGCCATCGGATGGCCTCATCCTCAAAGCCTCCTCCCCCGACAATATCCAATTGTTCGTAGACGGCGAAAACGTAGCCCCCACCGGCAAAGCCATCGTCACCGAAACCGGGATTTTGCTGAATCCGGATAAGTTGCTGGAAAACTCCGGCTACAAAGACATCGACGACGCTGTGGAGTAGGATGAGCGCTGATTCGTAGTTTTTTCGTATAATCGCTCATCGTAACATCGCTCATCAACCCTTTACACCCCGCCAAAAATTGCCATAATCCCCCGCTATGAGCAATTTGGAGCAGGTGCGGCCGTATCGGCAGATTCATCGCCGGGTGAGCCGCAAAATCAAAGTTGGGAACGTGTTCGTGGGTGGCGATGCGCCTATCACCGTGCAGACGATGACCAATACGCTGACAACCGATATCCAAGCAACCATTAACCAGATTCGCCAAGCTGAGGAAGCAGGGGCCGATATCGTGCGCGTGTCTGTGCCCGATGAAGCGTCGACCAAGGCGCTCAAAGACATTATCAAAGCGGTGAATGTGCCAATCGTGGCGGATATTCATTTCCATTATAAACGAGCGATTGAGGCGGCTGAAGCGGGTGCGGCGTGCCTGCGCATCAACCCCGGCAATATCGGCGATGATGCTCGCGTGAAAGAAGTCGTCAAAGCCGCGAAAGATTATGGCTGCAGTATGCGCATTGGCGTAAACGCTGGCTCGCTCGAAAAAGAATTGCTCGAAAAATACGGCGAGCCCTGCCCTGAAGCCTTAGTTGAAAGCGCCCTCACCCACGCCAAAATTTTAGAAGATAACGACTTCCGCGAATTTAAAATCAGTGTCAAAGCATCGGATGTGTTTTTAGCCGTCGCCGCCTATCAAGGCCTAGCCGCCGCCTGCGATTATCCACTGCATATCGGCATCACCGAAGCCGGCAGCCTCAATGCCGGAACCGTGCGCTCATCTATTGGTTTGGGAATGTTACTCTGGGGCGGCATCGGCGATACCATCCGCGTTTCGCTCTCGGCTGATCCTGTCGAAGAAGTCCGCGTCGGTTTCGAAATGCTAAAAACGTTAGGCTTGCGCCATCGCGGCGTGCAGCTCATCAGCTGCCCTTCCTGCGCCCGCCAGCAATTCCAAGTGATCAAAACCGTCGAAGAACTAGAAAAACGCATCGCCCACATCCGCACCCCGATGACGGTTTCGGTCATCGGCTGCGTCGTCAACGGCCCTGGCGAAGCCACCCACACCCAAATCGGCCTAACCGGCGGCGGCAACGGCACGCATTTAGTCTATATGGATGGCAAACCCCACCACAAAGTGAAAGACGAAGAGTTAGTCGATCATTTAGTCCAGTTGATCGAGGAAAAAGCTGCTAAATTGGAAGCAGAAGCCCCACCTAAAGCTGCCTAACCTTGTGATTTTGGTAGATAATGCTACATTAATAGCATGAGTTTTGATTTTCCCCTGGATGCTCGGCTAGACCAAACCCATTTTGATGAATTCAAAAGGATCGTCGGTTTAATCGCGAAAGATGCAGAGAAAAAGGAAGAAGACCTTCTCAACAAACATCGCCAACCAAGCGCAAAGCTATCTAAAGGCCAGCAAGTAGACATTAAAATAGCGGTGGATAGAGCGCATTTTTTCGGCTGGTTAAAAAACCATTTCGACAATTATAACCCTGATATAGTACTTCCTATTTAATCTGTCTCTGCTATTATGCTTTTCATGACACGAGCATATTCGATAGATTTGAGAGAGCGAGCGGTTGAGTACGTGTCTTCTGGTGGCGATCGAGCGTTATTATGTTCAACGTTAAAAATAGCAACACGAACGCTACAACGCTGGATCACTTTAGCGAAGAAAACGGGCGGTGATTTATCGCCTAGGCCGATGGGTTCTCGGCCGTGGAAACTGGATCATAGCACTGTGGTGGCATAC
>CAIJLX010000110.1 GCA_903821695.1 uncultured Alphaproteobacteria bacterium
GCATTGAAAATATGTTCCAGAAAATCAAGGAAAATAGACGGCTTGCACTGAGGGTCGACAAACTCGATTCCACTTTCATGGCATTCCTTGCCCTTGCCTTTATCAAACTTGAGGTTTGTTAACAGTGCCTAAAGACCAGGTACCACCAGCCACTGCGATTGATATCGTGTAACCGTCTTACGCCCACAGAAATTACGGGAAGGAAGGTGACTAAACCATAGAGGTTAGACAAAAGGCTGGATGGCTCTTTGTCGCCTAATCCGTTTGCTCCAAGAATAAATCCATCAATAAAACCCAGCACAATGGATACTAGAAAATTAAAAAGGCAAAAATACCAATATTCCGAACGCGAAGCACGGCCGGAAAAGGTGACGTATTTTCGAAAACAGGTTTTTACCGCTTCTTTAATGCCCATATCACCTCCCGTTATTTTTTCGCCAGTCGCAATCTCAACGCATTCAATTTAATAAACCCTTCAGCATCCCGCTGGTCATAGACGGTATCCGCTTCAAACGTCACATGCTGCATGGAATAAAGGCTATAAGGCGATTTGCGGCCGGTGACGATGGTGTTACCTTTATAGAGTTTTAGGCGGACGGTGCCGGTGATTTTTTCTTGGGTGGCGTCGATTGCGGCTTGCAGCATTTTGCGCTCGGGGCTCCACCAATAGCCTTGGTAAATCAGTTTTGCATAACGTGGCATCAATTCATCTTTGAGGTGCATGGCTTCGCGGTCTAGGGCGATGCTTTCGATGGCGCGGTGAGCGGCGAGCAAAATAGTCCCGCCGGGTGTTTCATAAATGCCGCGCGATTTCATGCCGACATAACGGTTTTCAACCAAATCCAAGCGGCCAATACCGTGTTTGCCGCCCAATTCATTGAGTTTGGTGAGCAGATTAGCCGGCGAAAGTTTCTGGCCATTCACGGCAACCGCATCTCCTTTTTCAAATTCAACAGTGATTTCTTCGGCTTTATCGGGCGCTTTTTCTGGGCTTACGGAGCGCAGGAACATCGCCTCATCCGGCGCGACCCACGGATCTTCGAGAGCGCGGCCTTCATAGGAAATATGCAGCAAGTTCGCATCCATCGAATAAGGCGGCTCATCACCGGTGCGGTTGCCAATTGGAATCTGATGGCTCTGCGCATATTCGAGCAATTTGGTGCGGGAATTTAAATCCCATTCGCGCCATGGTGCGATAATCCGGATATCGGGTTTGAATGCATAATAACCCAGCTCAAACCGAACCTGGTCATTCCCTTTACCGGTTGCGCCATGCGAAACCGCATCCGCACCTTCCGCAATCGCAATTTCAATCTGGCGTTTGGCAATCAACGGTCGTGCAATCGAGGTGCCGAGTAAATACGTGCCTTCATACACCGTGTTCGCGCGGAACATCGGGAATACGAAATCGCGGACAAATTCTTCGCGCACATCCTCAATATAAATCGCCGAAGCCCCGCCTTTTTTGGCTTTTTCGCGTGCAGGCTCCACTTCCTCACCCTGGCCCAAATCGGCCGTAAACGTCACCACTTCGCAGTTGTAATGTTCTTTCAGCCAATGGAGGATAATCGAAGTATCAAGCCCGCCGGAATAAGCGAGGACGACTTTTTTAACGGGTTTTTTCATATGGAGAGCCAATAGTTAACGTTTTTTTAAGACCAACGACATACAATAAGCCGATGGAGTTAATCAAGGAAAATGGCAAAAAAACCCCAGGTGATCTGAAATTAGATCTAGATATAATAGCTCTTATTGGGCGCGTGGCTAAAAATAAAGATCGTTTGGTAAAATTTGGTTTGCAGGGTCAGCGGTTTGATAACATTCTTAATCATGCGCCGCTAAAAATAATGTATAGAACGGATTGCACGGAGCAACTAGCTGCTCTTCATTTTTCTTCGAACCAGACTTCCATCCAACTGCATTTTGCTCCAGTATACCTAGAAATTCCCTCACCATTGCGGCTCAAGGCTGCTGCACATGAAATAGGCCACTGGCTCCTGCGCGACAGCAGGCCACGCGCCCAGCTTATTTTTTCCTGGAGGCAAGAGGAGCATCTGGCTGATACGATAGCAGATATTCTTGTGCCGGAAATTTCCATGGGAACTCTTTATTCATCATTGTATGCAAAAAAGACCCCTCAAAGCACCGGCCTATTTGATGCAATGTTAGATGACATGAAAAGCTTAACAAAGATGTGGCCTTCTGAGAATATTCGCGCCCATCTTTCCGAGGGACGTCTTTCCGGTAAACCAGCCTTCTATTATTATAACGCAATAACAGATGTTACAGGCTTAGCTTTAACCGGTATGGGAATGAAGGATTTGGCGGATAAAGCTAAAAACTGGCGTGTGCCGGATTAAAGATCGTCATCTTCGTCGCGTTTCTTTTTGCCTTTGGCGACGACTTTCACCATTTTGCCTTTTTTCTCATCCCAGCCATATTGGGTGACGATGGTTTTGGTGCCGGTGACGACGATATCGCCGCTTTCGAGCTGCAAAATATCGAAGCCTTTTTGCAGCGCTTCGGTGATTAGTGCCTGCGATTTACGGAGGTAATCTGGGTTTGCCATGACATCACCGCTGCTGCCATTACGTTTTGATGCACTAGGTAGACCTGCCAACACATCTTTTACCGAACCCATAAATCCTCACTTTTATTTTAACGAAAAATCAACATAATCGATTCTTCTCAAATTGCAAGTTAGATGAAATAACGCATGTCCAATCACACCTCCCCATTCCTCCCCAAATCCTTCCCAAAACTCCCTGCGATTCAAGGAGTTGAGCTTGGCACAGGCAATACCGGCATCCGCTATCAGGGCAGGGATGATGTGCTGCTGGCCACTTTCGCGGAGGGCACGGTAGCCGCGGGCGTATTCACCCAATCCTCTATGCCCGGTGCGCCGGTGGTGTGGTGCCAGGAGATTTTGAAGAAGCATGAAGCGCGGGCGCTGGTCGTCAATGCGGGGATTTCCAATGTATTTACAGGCAAGCGTGGCCGGGAGATTGTGAATAATACCGCGACTGCCACCGCTAAATTGCTCGGCTGTAAAAAGCATCAAGTGTGGCTGGCTTCGACCGGGATTATTGGTGTGCCGTTTGATGATAAAAAACTGACGGGGACATTACCAAAACTGAAATTGGGTGCGGATAATTGGGCTGCCGCGGCGAAATCGATTTTGACGACGGATACATTCCCCAAACTCGCCACCCGCCAAATCAAAATCGGCACCACCACGGTCACCTTAAACGGCTTTATCAAAGGCTCCGGCATGATCGCGCCGAATATGGCAACGATGCTTGGGTTTATGTTTACCGATGCCAATATCGAAGCCAAAGTGCTGCAAAAATTGCTGGCGGAATATACCGATCAATCCTTCAATTGCATTACGGTCGATAGCGATACCTCAACTAGCGATACCATCTTGCTATTCGCCACGCGCAAAGCCAAACACAAAGCCATCATCAAAGCAAAAGACCCACAATTAAAAGCGTTCAAAACCGCATTGCGTGAGATGATGATAGAGTTGGCACAAGCCGTGGTTAAAGATGGCGAGGGCATTTCCAAATTTATCAGCATCACTGTCAAAGGTGCCGCATCCCAAAATTCCGCCCGCAAAATTGGCCTCAGCATCGCCAATTCCCCGCTCGTGAAAACCGCGATCGCAGGCGAAGACGCAAACTGGGGCAGAATTGTCGCCGCTATTGGCAAATCAGGCGAAAAAGCTGATCGGGATAAACTTTCGCTTTGGATCGGCGGCGTGCGCATCGCTCATAAAGGGTTGATTGATCCTACTTATGTAGAAGGCCCAACCGCGAAATATATGAAGGGCAACGAAATCGAAATCATCTGCGATGTCGGCGTCGGCAAAGGCGAATCGACGGTCTGGACCTGCGATTTAACGCACGCCTATATCGATATTAACGCGGATTATCGTAGTTAATGAAAATCATTCAGGCTGCTGCGGCGATATTGGTGAACCGCAATGGCGAAGTGCTAATTACCGAACGCCCCGCGGGCAAAATTTGGCCGGGTTATTGGGAGTTTCCGGGTGGGAAGATTGAGGCGGGCCAGACACCGGAAATGGCGCTGAAGCGCGAGATGTTGGAAGAAATTGGGGTGACGCTGGAGTCATTTGTGCCGTTTAGTTTTGTTTCGGAGACACGCGCCGACGAAGGGTATCATGTTATTGTGTTATGTTATTTGTGTCGCGCTTGGCAAGGTGAGCCACAGGCGCGGGAAAACCAGCAAATGGCGTGGGTGAGGTCGGAAGCACTTGACGGTTACAAACTATTGCCTTCCAATAAGGGCATTCTAGAACAATTGAAAGAAGCTTTGTGATTATCGACATTATCGCGCCGGGTTATGGCAGCAAAAAGGAAGATATCGCCGCGGCAGAACGTGTCGTTAAAAAGCTCGGCTTTATTCCCCGCATTCCGAAGGATATTTTTAAAGCCCATCCACTGCATTCGCATGAGGATGATTATCGGCTGGAGCATTTGATTAAAGCGCTGACAGCGAAAGATTCGCAGGCGATCTGGTGTTTTAAAGGTGGTTATGGCACCGCGAAATTGATCCCGATGCTCGCAAAACTCAAAAAACCCGCAAAGCCCAAAATGTTGATTGGTTTTAGCGATATCACGGCGCTGCATTTATTCCTCAACCAAAAATGGGGTTGGCCAACGCTGCATGCGCCGGTTTTGTGGCAGTTGATTCATGGCAAAGTGGATGCTTCCTCCGCCGAAAAAGTAAAAGCGTTTTTGCTCGGCAAACATGCGCCGAAATTTGCCCTAAAACCCATGAATGAAGCTGCAAAAAATTATAGCGGAAGCGGGAAAATTATTGGTGGCAATTTGGCGTTGCTGCAAACCTCGATCGGCACTATGTGGCAGGCGAAACCCAAGGGCAAATTCCTCTTTATCGAGGAAGTGGACGAACATGCCTATCGTGTCGATCGCATGTTAAATCATTTGAAACAGGCGGGCTTATTTACGGAAGTGAAGGGCGTGTTGCTGGGGGATTTCACCTATAAAACTTTGCCGGATGAGGTGAAAAAGATCGATGCATTGCTTAAAGAAGGAGCAGTCGATTTCCCAGCCCCGGTATTCCGCTTGGCTGGCATCGGACATGGTGATATTAATGACCCTCTCGTGCTTGGCGCGAAGGCAGATATTAGAAAGAACATGCTTACACTATGACGTATAATTCGATCGTGATTCTCACCGGCTCCGGCATTTCGGCGGAATCGGGACTTAAAACATTCCGTGATAATGGCGGCCTGTGGGAGGGCCATGCGATGGAAGATGTCGCAACGCCCGAGGGTTTTGCGCGTGATCCTGAATTGGTCCATAAATTTTATAATGAACGCCGGGCGCAGCTAAAAACGGTGAAGCCCAATGCCGCCCATCTCGCGCTTGCGTTTTTGGAAGAGCGGTTTCATGGTAGCGTGTTACTAGTGACCCAAAACGTGGATAATCTGCACCAACGGGCCGGTAGCAAAAACATTATTCCGATGCATGGCGAGCTTAAAAAGAAGCGCCATATTCATACCAGCGAAGTGGCCGATTGCGATGAAGCTTTGGATCCGAAAGGCCTCTGGCGGCCCCACATCGTCTGGTTCGGCGAAATGCCCCTCGAAATGAGCCGCATTTCCGAAGCGCTGCAAAAGGCGGATTTATTCATCTCGATCGGCACTTCGAGCACCGTCTATCCCGCCGCCGGTTTCGTCACCGAAGCGAGCCACGCCGACACCGTCGAGCTAAACCTAGAACCCTCCCACGCCAGCATCATGTTCGACCGAGCCATCCACGGCAAAGCGACAGAAATTGTGCCCGCGTTCGTGAAAGAGTTGTTGGAAGAAAAATAACCCACAAATGACAACACCCGGCGCAAAGCGCCGGGTGTTGATCGTTGTAGTACTTGGGAAGGGAACTTCCCGTCCTGAGTCAGTGGATGTCGATAACCTCACCGTCTTCAATCATCTGCTCTGCTGTTTTTGGAGCAGCAGGAAGTGGCTGGATGGGTGGCTTCGCTTCGGCGGATAATGCCTTGGCGATAGGCACTACACTGCCCTTTATGAGTTGGTCAAGCCTGTCTTCATCGAACGGATTGGAGTTACCATCGCTCATTTTTTAATCTCCGAACGAGCTACCAAAATTCAGGTTGCAAAGGCAAAATGCCTACAAATTGCAACACAGCGTAATCGTATTGCCGAGGGCGCAATAAAGATTGTTCTTAGGATGCCAGAGAAATATGACAACTTTATGACAAAACGGGTTATTCCAACCCAATCGCCGCGAATGCTTCCGAGGAGCTCTGCCAATCCTCTTTGACCTTCACGAACAGGAACAAATGTACCTTGAAACCGAAGGACTTAGCCATTTCTTCGCGGGCTTGGGCGCCGATGGCTTTTAGCATGCTGCCGGCTTTGCCGACTATGATCGCTTTGTGGGCCTCACGCAATACATAGATGGTTTGGTTGATTTTGACGCTGCCGTCGCGGTGTTCTTCCCACGTATCGGTTTCGACATAGGTGCTATAAGGCAGCTCCTCACTCATTTTATGGAAGATCTGTTCGCGGGTCATTTCCGCCGCCATAAACCGCATCGGCGCGGTGGAGACTTCATCTTCCGGATAGGGCCATGGCATCACCGTGGCTTTATTTTCGAAATAGCGCAGCACATCATCGGTGCCTTTGCCTTTGAGGGCGGAGATCATGAAACTCTTCTCAAAATCCAGCAATTGATGCAGCTCCAGCGAAAGCGGCAGCAATTTTTCCGGCGTTAAACTATCTACTTTATTAAGCGCCAAAATCACCGGGATTTTCCGGTGCTTTAAGCCCTCAATAATATCGCGCACTTTATCCGTAATGCCGCGCGCCGCATCAACTAGCAGCAGATACGCGTCCGCCTCATCAAGCGCCTGCCAAGCCGCCCGCACCATCGCTTTATCGAGCGCTTTATCGGGGCGGAAAATGCCGGGTGTATCCATCAAAATAATCTGCGTTTTGCCCTGCATGACGATGCCGCGCAAAGTGCTGCGCGTCGTCTGCGCTTTGGGGCTAACGATGCTCACTTTGCTGCCGACAAGCTTGTTCACCAGTGTCGATTTACCGGCATTCGGGGCGCCAATAATCGCGACGGTGATGGTTTTTTGGGAGGAGGTTTCTGACATAGGTCAGAGACTCATACTGCACCTGGGCAGATAAATCGAACAATAAATCAGGCCAAACCTTGGCCATCTTGTCGTGAGGAGTCTGTTTTTTGCTTCACGACACCAAGTTCGCGCATTTCTTTTAAAAGCGATGCACGGCGAAAGAGGGTGGTTTCCACGTTGTCTGGGTGAAGGTTTAATTCTCCGCTTCCCATAATCAATCGTGCTAAAACGGGTACATGGTGTTTTTGAAGCGATAAAACTTTGTAGGTCGGTACGGGAACATTTTCGGGATAATTGGCTTTTTCTCCTGCAGTGTCTCTGCGGAAGACAGTATCTTCAAATGTAGGTAATTCATTCTCCCTAGCACCTTTCTCTTTCAACAAATCGACCATGGCTAGAAAGGCACGTTTTCCGCCAGCATCGTTTGGAATATAGGCTTCCAGACAATCCCCATTTTCATGCCACTCGACCTTGCCTAAAAACGCAGAAAGTATCGGCGCCCAATTTTGGGCGTAGATTTTATCTTCTTGTTGTCTTTCTTGCCTTCTTTGCTCGGCTTCGACGGCATTCTTTGCCTTTGTTACACGCTGTACTTCTTCAATTTCCTTTTGAAAAAATCCATCGTCCTGGTTCATTTTTGCAATTTTCGCCCGTAACTCTTCTGCACCACCAGGGGTATTATCTGAAAGGTCAGCATAAACAGCTTGGGGCGTAAAATCTTTCAAGGGACTTTTCAAAAGCTTTTCGCTGAAGGTTTTAAAAGTTTGAGTAAAACTAGTGCCTTCATTCCAAAGTTTACTGGCTTGTTCTGGCATGGCGCTTAAAACAGTATCATGCGCATCGGCAGGGTATAGCTGGGCTAAAACATTTTTGTTTATGGTAACCCTTTTTTCCTCATCAACAGGCATGTCACCAAAAATTCGCCAGTCGAGCATACTCCGGGGAATTTTTATCGATTGATCGCCGATGGTTCTGACTAGGCACTGTTAACAAACCTGTATTTTTATGATATAGGTTATGGCGAAAGGGAGATTTTTGCCATGAACAAGCGCTTATATCCTGTGTCTCGCGAGGTTTTCGATCTTGAAATTCGTCCGATTATTGAGGCGGTGACA
>CAIJLX010000111.1 GCA_903821695.1 uncultured Alphaproteobacteria bacterium
CGAAGACGCATTGAAAATATGTTCCAGAAAATCAAGGAAAATAGACGGCTTGCACTGAGGGTCGACAAACTCGATTCCACTTTCATGGCATTCCTTGCCCTTGCCTTTATCAAACTTGAGGTTTGTTAACAGTGCCTAGTTCAATGGCACTATGCCCATCCAGCGCAATCTGCGCCGTGTGCCCAAGACTCTCCATGATCCACATCATGGTTTTTGCGCAAGCATCATTATCTTCTATCACCAAAACACGATAGCTATAAGACACCTTATTTTCCGTCGGCAAGGCGAGCTGGACTACTCCCATAGAGACTTCCTTTGTTAATTTATGGAGGGAAGGCAGGAAAGAAAAATAGCTATTTAAGGCTAAAAATGACGGCAACGTCGCAGTATAAGATACATACTCCGAGCGCACTTTATCGTCTCGCTCCACATGGTCATAGCCCTAAACTTGGTTATTATCAAGGTTTGTAGAGATTGTTTGATTTTAAGTCACACAAAAAAAAGGGGAAGCCATGGCTTACCCTTTTGCCGGATGCAGGGCATTTAATCCTGCAAAATGCGCAGACGTATCATGAATTTTTCAGCATAAACAGGGGTATAGGCGCTGCGTGCGACGAGGCGGCCGAACAGGCTGGTGCTGCCGGAACCGCATTTAAAGCCGATATTATCGGTCATCGTGCCTGGGCAGAGGGCGTTGCCGCTAGCGCCGGAGGCGGCGTTGCCTACAATAAAATTGCCAGAGGAGAAGCGGATGGTGCCTAGGCACGTTTCCATTTCCGCATCAGTTGGGGCGAAGCTGGCATTGTCATTATTGGCGGTATAGGTGGTGTCGAAAATGAAGAGGTCGAAATCACCTTTGGTGGTTTGGTTGGCGCTATCGACCAGCACTGCGCCAATGATGACGCAGCTGCCTTGGTTGATGCGGGCGGCTCTGCTGAATGTGAGAACCGAGGGCGAGCTGGTGCTATCGGCAACTGCATCGCCGGAGGCATAGGCAGTAGTATCCGCTGGTCGGGTGATGCTGGCGCTAATGATGATGGTTCGGCCGCCGACTTCGCCCAAATGATTCTCGCTGGCGTATGGGGTAACGGGCAATGGATTCGTTGCGCTGGCGTCCGTAGCTGAGCCGTCTACGCCCCAGGTGAGTTTGACGCGTTGGTGTAAAACGCCGCTGATATCATCGGCGGCGATTGTGGTGCCGCTTCCAGCGGTGACTTGGATATTATCAGACATAATTTCTCTCTTTTAAGCAGCAAGGGTTAGGGACAAAAGCAGGCCAAAAGGTTGGCCGGCATTGGAAGATGGCGGTTCTGGCGGGGTGCCCGCATTGGCCGCATGTCGGTGAATGACGATATAAGCACTCATAGCGTTTCCTTTCAGCGTTGGGATTGCTGATTGAGCGAAGTACTTCAGCTTCCCATTACCCGGAAGTGCTTATTTTTGTAAACAGAGCATCCCGTGCATAATCCACTTACCAAGCCAGTGGAGCACTTGAGCGGATGAAGAGGCGGGCAATTGATCAATCCAAACTGCCAGCGAGGGTGCTTGCGCTAATTGCTGCAATGCCTCTGATTCGGCGGGCAAGAGCGTTTGATGAAATAACTTCCCGCCTAGTCTATAATGGAACTGATCGCCAACCATGACAGAGGCAGGTTGCGGCATCAGGCGAAGTTCCAATAATTGCTCTTCTGTCATATCGGTGGTGGGCTCAAACGGCGGCAAGAACTCCATTTCGACGATTTCGAGTTCCGCTGCTTCGATAGCAATCAACTTCAAAACCCCTGCGGAGAGTTGGTTATGTTTATGCCGCAAGCTTTGTGCGAAGAGTAACGAATAAGCGGCCAAATCACTAGTGCGTGGCGGCTGGCCTGCAACAAACTCATCTACCAATTCCCGAAAACGTTTTTTGCCTAAGCGCTTGCGCGTTTCTGGGTAATCTTCCTCCAAAACACCTAACAACCTCTTTTTATAAGCATGTGCATATATCTCAATTTGCTTCGATGGCGGCATCCCTGTTTTTTGCTTCAGAAAATGTGAGGGAAGGGGGTGGTTATAGATGATGGCGTGTTGCAGAATTTCAAAGAGCGAAGGCATATTTTTTCCGATCTGCGATCGCTTCTGCGCGTTCTACTTCCTGCATCAGTTCCGAAAGGGCAGGGATGTGATCATCGCGCTCAATCATGATATTGCGGCAAGGGGTGAATTTTAATGCTTTTTCGTAAAGCTTCCACACCGGGTCTTGTACCGGCGCATCATGCGTATCAACAATGTGCGTATCGTGATTGGAGTGTCCAGCCAAATGCATATAGGCAACTCGATCTGCAGGGATTGCTTTGAGATAAGTCGTTGGGTCCCAGCCATGGTTAAAGCAGCTTACATATATATTGTTCACGTCCAACAATAGCCCGCAATCCGCCTCTTCCGCCATGCGGCCAATAAATTCCCATTCCGGAATAAAAGAATCAGAATATTCGAGATAAGTGGATGGGTTTTCTAGGACAATTTTACGCTCAAGCCTCTGCTGCACTTCCCGAATGCGCACAACTGTATTGCGCAGGGATTCTTCAGTATAAGGCAGTGGCAATAGATCGTGGGTATTTATACCATGCACGCCAGTAAAGCAGATATGATCCGAGACGATTTTTGCCTGGGTGGTTTCGGCGAGCGCTTTGAGTTTAGCGATGTAATCGAGATCCAGCGGATCAGTGCTGCCGATAGAGAGTGAGACGCCGTGCATCACAAGCGGATAATGTTTCCGCACTTCTTGTAGCATTTCCCAGGCTAGGCCTTTTTGGTTGAGGTAGTTGTCGCTTAAAATCTCGAACCAGCCTAATTTCGGGCGTAGTTTCAGTATGTCGTCCAGATGCGCTGGCCGTAAGCCTAAACCAAACCCAAGCGATAGCGTGTTATACATACAAAAAAGCTCCCCACCATTGCTAGCAGGGAGCTTTCTTTAAGGCAAAACTAATCAGGGACTAGTTATGGCCTTTGCATTTTTTGCGATCTTTCTGGGAAGCAGATTTGCCTTTGCCGTCTACGCCATATTGGCAAGCGGTCAAAGCGCCGGTAGCGATAACGGTTGCGAGAGCAGCCAGAACCAGTTTGGAAGCGTTCAGTTTCATAAAATTACCCTTGAATTCAATAGTTTGTTAATGACTCGACGCAGAAACCCACATCTTGGGACGCAATCTAGCTTATAAAAAAGGGGAATGGAAAGAAGAAAATGCGAAAGAGGGTTTTTCTGGTGCAAATATGCAACAGTGTTCTATCTATTTGAAAACGAGATTCTTTTTTGTACGCAAAAAAACGCTTTACCAATGTCCCTTTTTTCAGCATATCTTTCTCCCGAGATTATAAAAAATCGTTTCGCCAGTGTAATAATATAAAAGGGGTACTTCATGTCTGATGTTCAAAAAGTATTAGATTTAATCAAAAAGAACGAGATCAAATTCGTTGATTTCCGCTTCACCGACACTAAAGGAAAATGGCAGCATACTGCGTATGTTTCCGACCAAGTGAACGCTTCGACCTTCTCTGATGGCGTGATGTTCGATGGCTCCTCTATCGCTGGCTGGAAAGCAATCAACGAGAGCGACATGATACTCATGCCGGATCCGAAATCAGCTGTGATCGACCCTTTCACTGCAATGCCAACTTTAATTCTATTCTGCGACGTGATCGAGCCATCAACTGGCCGCGGTTATGAGCGCGATCCACGTTCTACAGCAAAACGTGCAGAAGCTTACTTACAATATACCGGCATCGGCGATAAAGCATTCTTCGGCCCAGAACTCGAATTCTTCGTATTCGATGATGTGCGTTACAGAGTCAGCATGTTCAATACGAACGTGACCCTCGAATCACAAGAAAACCCAACCAATTCGGATAAGAAATACGAAATGGGCAATAGCGGTCACCGCCCTGGTGTTAAAGGTGGTTACTTCCCCGTTCAGCCAGTGGATTCATTAAACGATCTGCGCGCTGAAATGTTGGAAACTCTCCGTCAGTTCAACATCGTTCCAATCATCCACCACCATGAAGTAGCTGCAAGCCAGTGTGAATTGGGCTTCGAATTCTCGACCCTGCTCAACACGGCGGATAACGTTCAAAAATACAAATACGTGATCCACAACGTTGCGCACGCATATGGCAAAACCGCAACCTTTATGCCAAAACCAGTCTATGGCGATAATGGTTCGGGCATGCACGTGCACCAGTCGATCTGGAAAGGCGATAAGCCTCTCTTCGCTGGTTCGGGTTATGCTGATTTGTCTGAAACCGCTCTCTATTACATCGGCGGAATCATCAAACACGCGAAAGCATTGAACGCATTCACCAACGCATCAACCAACTCTTATAAGCGTTTGATCCCTGGCTTCGAAGCGCCAGTAATCTTGGCTTATTCGAGCCGCAACCGTTCGGCGTCGATCCGCATTCCATATGTTGCAAGCCCTAAAGGCAAGCGCATTGAAGTGCGTTTCCCAGATCCAACCGCAAACCCATATTTCGCATTCTCCGCGATGTTGATGGCGGGCTTGGATGGCATTGAAAACAAAATCCACCCTGGTGATGCAATGGATAAAAACTTGTACGACCTCGAGCCAGAACAGCAAAAAGGTCTCAAAACCGTTTGCGGTAGCTTGCGTGAAGCACTTGACAGCCTCGATAAAAACCGCGCCTTCCTCAAAAAAGGCGACGTGTTCAGCGACGATCTGATAGATGCTTATATCGAACTCAAAATGGCGGATGTCTACGCAATGGAGCACACCCCACACCCAATCGAGTTCGTGAATTATTACAGCGTTTAATTCTCCTAAATTAAAAGCGGAAAAGGGGTGGGCAACCACCCCTTTTTTATGTCAAAATTATATTTTGTTTTTAATTGCATTATCGAAATTAAATGCACTTCTCAGTTGAATGAACTTCTAGGAGAAATGCCTATGCAATCCGATGCTGCAATACGTGAATGTATTCTTCATTGTCGTGAAGCGAGTGAAGAATGCCAAGAAACACTGGTTGATATTTGTCTGCCGAAAGGTGGAAAATACGTCAAAGCAGATCATGTAAAATTAATGGTCGATTGTATTCAGATCTGCCAAATGGCGGCAGATTTCATGACCCGCAACTCCGAATATCACGCCGCAATTTGCACAGCTTGTGCTGAAATATGCAATGCTTGCGCCGATTCTTGCGAGGCATTAGGCGAGGATATGCTTCCTTGTGTCGAAGCCTGCCGTCTCTGCGCACGCACCTGCAGCAATATGGGCGAAAGTAAGGCTGCCGCTTAAAAAATATTGCGAATCAGAAGGTTACAATTTACAATTGCAACCATGACAAAGCTCATCGCCGCTCTTGATACGACTAGCGTTAAACAAGCCGCAACTTGGGCCGCCGCTGTCAAACCTTCCGCCGCCATCGTCAAAATCGGCATGGAGTTTTTTTATTCCCATGGCAGCAAAGGCTATAAAGAAATCCAAAAAACCAAGACGCCGATTTTCCTCGATTTAAAACTCCACGATATTCCAAATACGGTTGCGGGCGCTGTTAAAGCATTGCTTCCGCTAAAACCAAAAATGCTAACGCTTCACACCGCCGGTGGCCAGGCCATGATGCAAGCCGCCGCGGAACAAGCCAAAGGCAGCAGCACATTATTATTGGGTGTCACCATTCTGACCAGCCTCGACCAGCAAGGCATCGCCCAGATCGGTTTCAGCCAATCGCTCGAAAGCCATGTATTGCGCCTCGCCGAACTCGCGCATAATGCGGGGTTACATGGTATCGTCTGTTCAACGCATGAACTAACCGCCATTAAAACCCGCTTTAAAAACGACCTCATCACCGTCGTCCCCGGCATCCGCCCCGAAGGCTCCGCCAAAGGCGACCAATCGCGCACCATGACCCCAACAGAGGCAAAACAAAGAGGTGCTGATTATATTGTAGTAGGCCGCCCAATTACGGAAGCCGCAAACCCCGCCCAAGCCGCAAAGAAAATTTCAGGCGAGCTTGCCGTTCATCGTTAAATACACCGCATTTAAATTGGGGCTCGCATAATAAATGCCCCGTTCTGTCGGGTCATAGGCAATGCGTTCGGCGATTGATTGTTGCTTCCAAACTTCCCCATGAATATTGCAATGATTGCTCACCAGAAAACTGTTCAGCGCTGCATCGAGTGGCTTCGCACCATTCTTCAAAATTTTCCAACTCAACAAATCATAAGGCGTGTAACCTTGTTTATTGGGCAGTGCAAAAATCTCGCGAAAATCTTTGCCATAAAGCGCCGCCTGATCACAAATCGCCTGCACAATTTCAATCTGCCCACGGAACACCGCACGAGAGGCTGGCGTTGAACCATAATCATTTTGCTTAAACAAAACCTCGACGCCACAAACGCCAACCAACAATGCAAGCTTTCGCAACACTTCATAACTCTGCCCGCAAAATAATACAACGTCATGAATTGGCAGAGTGCCAGCTAGATTGGGCAACATCGGATCTGCTCCATGCCGAATCAATAGCTCCACAAAATCCGCCGACGTATTACTAATGATCGCCCAAGTTAGCGGTGTATTGCCAAAGCGGTCGCGAATATTGGTGATCGTTTTTTGCTGCTGCTTCAAATGAGCAATCGCAACCTTGGTTAAAAATACATCTCCTCGAGCGCATAGCCAATCTACTACTTTGAAATCTAAATTCTCATTCAAGAATTCAGAGGAGGTGGGAATGGGTAGTGGATCAAACAGCATCTCAGGATTTGCCCGCAATGTTTTAAACATCCGCATCCGAAGTTTCGGATAATGCCGCAAATCCGTCTCGCCATAAATATAAAGAAAAGCCTCTGTAAGGCCTGAAAAGCGTTTATTGAGATGCGAAAAATTTTGCATCAGGGCAAAAGATGATCGCCAGAATCGACAAATAATAATTGCCCATTTAAGTACGAAGATTGAATCAAACTCAATATCGCCGCTGAAATTTCTTCCGGTTTCACCAGTTTTTTATCCGGCAAATGTTTGAGTTTCTGCGCCACAAAATCCTGATCCAGATTTTCTGAAAGTGTCGTCACGCCGATGCAAACCGCATTCACATGAATACGTGGGGCCAATTCGCGTGCAGCCATTTTGGTGAACTCGGCGAGTGTTTTTTTGCTGAGTAGATAGCTAAAATAATGCCCATTATGGCGCAGAATATAGGTATCCAACATATTCACGACATGTGCTTTTTCTTTCGTCGCTTTCGCAAAGGCCTGGGTCAGGAAAAACGGCACTTTAAAATTTACCGCGAAATTTTCTTCCAGCTGCGCTTCATCCGTCTCCATAAAAGAGCGACGTTCAAAAATAGAGGCACTGTTTATTAATACATTCAAATGTTTGTATGTATTTGTCGCTTGTGCAATCAACGCATACGCATCTTTCTGATTATTGAGTGCGGATGGAAAGAGTGTGCAATCAACACCCAACGCACGAATTTCTTTGGCCGTTTCTTCCGCTTCTTTTTTTGAGGTATGGTAATGGAGTGCGATGTCATAACCTGCCGCCGCAAGTTTTAAGGCAACCACTTTACCAATCCGTTTTGCGCCGCCGGTGATGAGTGCTGCTTGCTTCATTTGCGCCGGCGCTCCAGCACGATGGAGGAGCCACCGGCCGTATGGGTGACGGGTGCATCAGGTTTGGCGACGGTTACTTCCGCCCACTTCACTTTGCTGCGCTTCCAGATAATATTCATCACCTCATCTGCTACTGTCTCGATCAAATTATAATCCGATCCATCCATCAGTGCGGTGATTTCTTTGGCGAGTTCGGCATAGCACACGCTTTCCTTCACATCATCCGCCTTGGGCCTGTCGACCTCATAACGAAAGCTGATTTCGACCCGTTGTGGCTTTGCCTTTTCTTCCGGATAAAAGCCAACAACCGCCTGTAACGTTAGGCGATGAAGGCCAACAATTCTGCGTTCGGTGTAATCCATCAGCCCGGCTTCACCATGTCTTCAGGCTGCACCCATTTATCGAATTGCTCAGAAGTGAGGAGCTTCAATTCAATAGCCGCTTCCTTCAAGGTTTTACCCTCCTTGTGTGCCTTTTTGGCAATCTTTGCCGCATTATCATACCCAATATGCGGGTTCAACGCCGTTACCAACATCAGCGATTTATCGCGCAATTCTGCAATCCGGCGTTCATCCGCCTCAATCCCAACCACGCAATTATCGGTGAAGCTAACACACCCATCCGCGATCAAACGAATCGACTGCAATACATTATATATAATAACTGGCTTAAACACGTTCAGCTCAAAATGCCCGTTGGAACCACCAATCGTCACCGCCACATGATTACCCATCACCTGCGCGCAAAGCATCGTCATTGCTTCGCACTGGGTTGGATTCACTTTGCCAGGCATGATCGAGCTACCCGGTTCATTTTCGGGCAGAACAATTTCGCCAAACCCGCAGCGTGGGCCCGAACCCAGCAAGCGGATATCATTCGCAATTTTCATCAGCGAGGAAGCGAGTACATTAAGTGCGCCCGAAGCCTCGACCATCGCATCATGGCTTGCAAGAGCTTCAAATTTATTTGGTGCAGTCACAAATGGCAGTTTGGTAATATTTGCTACTTCTTTCGCGAACTGTTCGGCGAAGCCGATTTTTGTATTAATACCAGTACCAACAGCCGTGCCACCTTGTGCCAGCGGATAAAGGCGGGGCAGGGTCGCTTTTACGCGATCGATCCCGAGTTTAATTTGATAAGCATAACCCGAAAATTCCTGACCGAGTGTCAGCGGGGTTGCATCTTGCAAATGCGTCCGGCCAATTTTGACCAGCTTCTCAAATTTCTTCACCTTCACTTCGAGAGCTTTATGGAGATGTTCGAGTGCCGGAATCAGCGCATGGGTAATTTGTTCGACAGCCGAAATATGCATTGCGGTTGGGAAGGTATCATTCGAAGATTGCCCCATATTGACATGGTCGTTGGGATGCACAGGTTTTTTGCTGCCCATTTCGCCGCCCATCAGTTCGATTGCACGGTTGGAGATGACTTCATTCGCATTCATATTGGTCTGTGTGCCGGAGCCGGTTTGCCA